>CANQFE010000050.1 GCA_947598285.1 uncultured Bacilli bacterium | reverse complement strand
AAACTCTTAATTCCTTATAAACAAAGGGATCGAGAGTTTTTGCTTTCTAAAAACTGTCAAAGTCAGGATTATATCATGGAATTTTTAAACTGACAAGAAAAGTGGTTCATTTTTATTATTCCTTTCTTTCAATAAAAAAAAGAAGGCTTTTTGTCGCCTTTTTTAAATTATATGGAAGTTTCTATAGGAGTTTCTTCTCTTTGCAATTCAGTATTCATTTGAGGTATTTCTGGAGATACATTTCCTTTTCCTTTTTGCCATTCTTTAGATACATCACAGTTAGAAGAATATGGAGGTGGATCGGGAGCATTTAAGCGAATAATCATTGGAATTTTAAAAGCTCCACCAAATGCGACACAGGTACCTGGTTGTAATGTTTTTTGTTTTTCAATGACATCGCTCGAAATATTTGGTAGCATCTCTTCGATATATTTTAAATCTTTTGGATGAGTCATTTTGAAAATCAAGAAATTAGATACTTGAGCCACGACTGTATCACTTATTTCTACTGGTCTTTGTGAAATAATTCCTAAAATTGCACCATATTTACGACCTTCTTTAGCAATTCGATCAAAAATATTATAGCCAAGTAAGAATGTATCATTGTCCGCTTGAATATAACGATGGGCTTCTTCTAATATCATGTGAATTGGCATTGAAGCTCTTTCTTTTAATCCTTTACTATATTCAAATAATAATCGACAAAAAATTTTTACTATAACTTTTGCGTAGACGTCATCGACATCTTCTAAATTGACGTTGATAATCTGAGCATTTTGACCATTTTTTTGAATAACTTGATTTACAAAATCTTCAGGAGTGACATACCCTTTATTGACAAAATAAGTGCCTACTTTGGTATTTAAAATACTGGAAAGACGGACCTTTATCATAATCGCATCATCATAGACTTTATTATTGTTTTGGAATCCTTCACTAATTAATGTAAATTCTAAGGCGCGAGAGAAATCTAACATAGAATATGAATAAATTTTTGGTTCTTGCATTTCTTCTAAAGTATCATCTACATGCTTTAAAATATAATCAGTAATTAAAACAGATTCGCCAAAATTACCATTTGAGTCAATTTCAAAGCATTCTGAAAAACTTCTTGTATAACCAAGTCCGGCGATAGTTGAATCAAAATTAAAATCATCCGTATGACAAACTTCAATTACTGTAAAAATTTCATTTTTTTTATGAGCAGTTGTTTGATTACTAAATAAAATGGCTAATAAGGCTTTGGCAATTAAATGATTTTTATAACGCGTACTTTCTTCATTATTTTGACTAAATATTTTGGCAAGTCTTAGAGTTCTTTCAATAATAGGAAGTTGGCTATGGCTTGATGCTTGTAATAAAAGAGCCATATCATCTAATTTTAAAAGAGAAACAGGTATCTCTAATGGAAAATCATCTGGTTCAGTGACATTAGAAGTAATGAATTTATATTGATATTTAGGATTGTATGTATTAATCCCTTTGAAAGCATTTTTATATTCTCCATAGGCATCGAAAAAGAATAGTTTGGCATTTTCGTTACAAAGGTCTTGCCTATTAAATACATTTTGAATAATTCTAGAAGTACCATAAGATTTTCCAGCCCCAGAGTTACCACAGATGAAAAAATGATTGGAGAAAAAGGAATTTATTTTGGCATAAACAGTAAAGTTTTTATAAATGGCACTGGTACCAAGTTCAAAAGAAGAAGAATCTTCTGTTCCAATTAATTCTTTTAATTCTTCGGCATTAATAATTCTTATTTTGCTTGATAAAAGAGGCTTTCTAATGACACCATTCACGTAACGATTATCGATATATTCACCTAGAAAACGTATTTTAATGACATCTGGATTAATTTCAGAAATTTCTCCTAAAATTCTTTGATTTGGAGCCTCGAAAATAACATGAACATTCATGAAATCCATTGAATCATTATTTTTTAATGTATTTTCAATATGGGCTACACTTTCAGTGATATATATAATTTTTCCAAACATTTAAACATCCCTCATATTCTGATACCATTATATCAGGAAATGACATAAAATGGTATTCTTTTTGTTTCCTTTTGTTTTGAAAATTTATTTTTCTAAAGAAACACTTACAATTTTTGAAACCCCTTGTTCTTGCATAGTAATACCATATAATGTTGTCGCGTATTCCATAGTTCTTTTTTTATGAGTGATTAAAATAAATTCACTTTTGTCTTGTTGTTCTTGCAAATAGGCTCCAAAGGTATCAACATTTGCTTCATCTAAAGCAGCTTCTATTTCATCTAAAATGCAGAATGGAACAGGATAGACATTTAGTATGGCAAAAAGTAAAGCAATTGCTGTTAATGTTTTTTCTCCTCCACTTAATAGTTGAATATTATTCAATTTTTTCCCAGGAGGTTCTGCAATGATTTCTATTCCTGTTTCTAAAATATTGTCTGGATCTGTTAATTTTAACAGACCTGTCCCGCCTTTAAATAATTTTTTAAAGGTAATTTTAAATTCTTTTTCAATTTTTTCAAAGGATGATTTAAGACGTTCTTCCATAATTGTATCCATTTCATTAATCATTTGATATAATTCTTCAATAGCTTCTTCTAAATCTTTTTTTTGACTCATTAAGAAGTTATAACGTTCACTCATTCTTTCATATTCACTGATACTCCCTAAATTTACTTCACCAAGTTCTTTTATTTTTCCTTTTAAACTTGTTACTTTCATTCGGGCTAGATCAACTTCAATGTCTAAAGAATAATCCATTTTAGCTTTTTCGTAGGTTAAATGATATTCTTCATTTAATAATTGAAATAAATAATCCATTTTGGTATCTAATTTACCAATTTCCACTTCATGATTTTTTAAATCATTTAAAATCGTATGATATTCAGCATTTTTTTCACGATATAGATTATCTAATTCAGTTAATTCATCGTTAATGCTACTTTTTCTTTCTTGTAATTCAGCTAATGATTTTTCACATAATTCTTTTTTTATTTCGTTTTCTTTTTGGGATTCAAGAAGCTTTATCATTTGCTCTTCGATAGAGCCTTCTTTTAAAGTATTTGCTCCTTTATTTTTTTCTTGTACTTCTTTTAATTTATTTTCAATTGTTTCTTTTTGCTTTTCTTTTTGGCTTTTTTCTTCTTCTTTTTTCCATAGGTCTTTTTCTAGTTTTTCAATTGTTTCTTCTAAAATTTTCTTTTCTTCTAATAATTCTTCTTTTTTCTTTTCTGAGTTTGTCAAAGAAATTTCATTATTTTCTAATTCGGTTTTTAAACGAGTTAGCTCTTGTTTTTCTTTTAACGTACTACGCTGCTCTTTTAATGATCCACCTGTTAATGACCCACCTTGGTGCATAATTTCGCCATCTAAGGAAACTAAGCGATATTTGTAGTTCCATTTTTTGCTTACTTTTAACATGGTGTCCATATTTTGGACGACGATAATATTTCCTAATTGATTTTCAATAATATTTTGATAAAGTGGATCATAATGAACTAGATTACTAGCGAGACCAATGATTCCAGGTTCATTTTGAATTAAATTTTTTTCTTTTTCATCAATCATGCGAGATTTAATAATGTTTAATGGAAAAAATGTTGCTCTTCCAAGATGATTCTTTTTTAAGTATTCAATGGCTTCTTTTGCAAAGAATTCATTTTCAGTAACAATAAAATTTGCAGATGCTCCTAAAGCTGTATCAATTGCTAAAGAATAAGTATCTTCTACTTCAATTAATTTTCCAATTGTACCATGAAGCCCTTTTAATCTAGGATTATGAATTACATTTTTGACAGAAGATGGTAAAGTCATATCTTGTTCAATATTTGTTTCTAATAATTGAATTTTATTTTTTAAAGTAAAGTTATTTTGGATTTCTTGTTCTAATTCTGTATCTAAATGGCGTTTCTTTATCGTTAAAATACTTTCTTGTTCTTCTTTTTCTCCTAAGTTTATTGCTATTTTTTTTCTTTCTTCTTCTAATTTGACAATTTCTTCTTTTAGTAAAGCTAATTCTTTTTGATAAGCTATTTCTTGTTCTTTTAAAGCTAATATGCTTTCATCTAATTTTTCATTTGATACGACATAATTTTGACGTTCAAGAAGAAGGATTTTTTCACTAGCAAGTCCTGATAAGATATCATTTAAAGAGATTAATTTTTGATTTTCTTCTTTTATTTTTTCTTCGATTTGAAGTTGTTCTAAACGAAGAGATTCTGTTTTGGTTGATTCTTTATCAGCACTAAAATTGATTTTTTCTTTTTTTTCTTCTAAATCTTTTGCTTCGCGAAGTAATTGTTCATATACTTCATTCATTTTGGTTAAATCATAGGTTGTTAAAGATATTTCTAGGTCTTCTAGTTCGCCTTTTAGTTCTAAGTATTTTTTGGCTTTTTCACTTTGTTCTTTTAATGGTTCTACAGTAGTTTTTAATTCATCGGTTACTAAAGTTACTTTTTCTAAGTTATCTTTGGTTTTTTCTAGTTTTTTTTCACTTTCTTGTTTTCTTGTTTTATATTTTAAAACTTTAGCAGCGCTTTCTAAAATGATGCGTCGATCAAGAGGTTTACTATTTACGATTGTTTCGATGCTTCCTTGAGTGATAATGTTTAATGTATCACTGCCTATTCCACTATCTAGAAAAAGACTTGTAATATCTTTTAATCTTACTTTGGCATTATTGATAAAATATTCATTTTCACCTGTACGATAAAGAATTCTTTTTACTTCAACATCTTTTAATTCAGTATTTAAAAAATGGTCGGTATTATCGAATAAAAGGGCTACTTCAGCTCTTTTTAAAGGATCTCTTGTTTCGCTTCCGGCAAAAATCACATCACTCATGGTAGAAGACCCTCTTAAACTTTTTACAGATTGTTCTCCCAATACCCAACGAACAGCATCGACAATATTACTTTTTCCCGAACCATTTGGTCCTACAATTGCCGTGATATTTGTTTTAAATTCCATGTCCATTTTGTCGGCAAAGGACTTAAATCCATAAGCTCTTATACTTTTTAGTTTCATTTTTACCTCGCCCGTTTTTGATAAGCATTATAAGCAGCTTTTTGTTCAGCTTCTTTTTTGCTTTTGCCAATTCCTTCACCATAAATAATGCCATCAATTTTCACTTCTATTTTAAATGTTCGGTCATGAGCAGGACCACTTTCACTTACTAAATTGTAACTTACACTTTCTTTTCCAGTTTGCACTAATTCTTGAAGGAGAGATTTATAATCTGTTAAAAAATGAGTATCTGATTTAATATAGGGCATGATGATTTGATAGCAATAGTCTTTGGCAACTTCATAGCCACATTCTAAATAAATGGCCCCTAAAACGCTTTCAAAGACGTCAGCAATAATCGTATCATTTATTTTTCCTTCTTGACCATGGCCTACTAAAATTAGTTGCTCTAAGCCAATTTCTTTGCCATATGTAGCTAAAGCATGTTCGCAAACAAAACTGGCTCTTGTTTTGGTCATATCTCCTTCTTTTAAATTGGTTTTTAAGTAAAAATATTCACTTGTTGCTAATTCTAAAACGGCATCTCCTAAAAACTCTAATCTTTCATAAGAATTTACTTTATGTTCATTGGAATAAGATGTATGAGTAAATGCTTCAGTTATTCTTTTTTCATTTTTTAATTCAATTCCAAATTTTTTAAAAAAATCAATTCTATTCATTTTTTATGTCCCCTCCTTTTTTCTTTTGTAGATAAAATAAAGAATTTGTTTGAATCATTTTGATGATCATAGAAGTACCCTCCTTTCCTATTATACTACAACATCTAGGAAAAGCAAAAGTTTAATTTTTTAGTCAAATCTTTTTTTACTAATAAAAAAGACACATTATGTGCCTCTTTCGTGTTTTTCTAATATCAGTATTGCTTCTTTTATTTCTTTTCTTGTTTCTTTTTCCTTTTTAGCTTCTAG
Organism: uncultured Bacilli bacterium; assembly: GCA_947598285.1. Classification (GTDB taxonomy): domain Bacteria; phylum Bacillota_I; class Bacilli_A; order RF39; family UBA660; genus Ventrenecus. Next base: position 3,923 of record CANQFE010000050.1, on the reverse strand, counting down.
TCTAGCCATGAAACAAACCACACTACTTATTAGGATGTCCAATCTCCAAAACCATAAACTTATTATTAAAAAATGATTTGCATTTTCTACCATCAATCTTTCTTTGATGCTTTTTATGATTGTGAAACTAACTATTATTCCAAATAATCTTAGGAAAGTAAAAGCATCATATTTAATTAATTGATCTTCAATTGTACATAAAAGGTAAGATAAATTTGCTGTGTTAAAATATTCCCGTAATTCATTGATTTCTGTTTCTAATTTTAGAGATTTTTTCTTATATTCTTTTAACATTTTATTATAGCTATCTTCTAAATCAGTATTTTCGTAATAATAGAGTCTATTTGTTAAGTCTTTTATTTTATGAAGTTGTTCAATGACTTCTTTTTTTTGATAGGTTGTTTCATAGATACCTTCAAATAAGGAGTATACTTCATGAATTTCTTTTAATATTTCAGTTTCTTCATTCATTTTAGAGTAAACGATATCTAGATGTATATTTGTTTCTTTTGCCTCAGCCCAATTTTGTTTTACTTCTTTTTTTAACTCTTTTTGTTTCTTTTTTGGTACTTTTATAAAAGAATCAATATTTTCTTTTAATTCTTTTGTTTCCTTATTCAATGTCATTTTTTGGTTATCTATATTAATAAAATCTTGGGTATATTTCCAACCACGTGATGTTGTATTCATATGAATTTGTAATTGCTCTACAGAGTTTTTGATATTTTCTAATTCTAGTTCTTTGGCTTTTAATGTTGTTTTTAATTCTTCGCGATGACCTAATTCTCTCGCAATTTCATAGTCGTTTGGAATTTTTTCTATTTGAAGTTGAATTCGTGATATCATATTCGTAATTTGGGTTGCTAAATCATCCATTTCTAAAGCTATGACATTTTTTCTTGTTTGAGTTAGTCTACTAATGATTTCATTTCCTTTTAAGAAAAAATTTTGTTTTAGGCTTTTATAATCGAATGGATTTATCTCATTATGATAAATATTTTGGTAAAAGTTTCCAATTTCTGCAATTAAATTTTCGCCATCCAAAAATAATTTTTCGGCTGTTTCTTTTTCGCTTTCTTTATAATACTCTTCATATAAATATATTTTGGCTTCTTTTGGAGTTTTTGGCATTTCGTTAATTTCTTTCTCACAAAATTCTATTGTTTGATTTAAAATATCTTCTTCCTCTATTAAATCAAGTTCATTTGCTTTCGATGCTAATTCACTTAAATTTTGGATATAGGATGTTTTAATATTGATAAGTTCTTTCACAGTTTCATAAAAGTCTCTTTTTCCCATACTATTTGACGCGGCTTGAAGTAATAATTCATTTTTTAAGTTGATAATATCTACAACCTTTTCAAGTTCTTCGGTAATTAATTTTTGCAAAGCAAGTTTTTTAGCTAGATAAACTTCTTTTTCATCATATTCATTTTTTAAGTCTTCATAGTTAAAATTTTGTTCAGGTTCATGATTTTGCATTTGATCCCAAGTTTCATCATATGTTCTTTTGCTTTTTTCATTACTTAATACTTGATAAGCCTCATTTATTTGCTTAAATTTTTCCTCAGATTCTTTACTTGAATTTACATCAGGGTGATATTTTGTAGCGAGAGTTCGAAAAGCTTTTTTAATTTCTTCCTCGGTGGCATTTCTATCTATTTCTAAAATTTCATAATAATCTTGCCAATGTTCTTCCCATTGATTCATTTTATTTTTTCTCCAATCTTAAACGATTTTTGCTTGATTTTTCTATTTGGTTAATATTTTTCAATCCATTCGCATTATTTTCTTTTATTGGTTGAGACCAATCTTGAGTAATCATTCCTTGTTCTCTTAAACTTTTTAAGGCAATTTCGACGGCTTCAAAATTACAAGTAATGCCTTTTGATGAAGCTGTATAAATTTCGGCTTTATTTGGATCCATTCCTAAAGCGGAAGCCACTTCTTTCGCATCTAAATTAGCTCCTAAAAAAATGAATTCCCAACCTTGTTGTCTTAAAAAGGCTATTTCTCTTTGAACACTATCTATCGTTGTAAGGTGACTATCTTCATCATAACCATCTGTCATAATTACGACTAAAGTTTCTTGTGGTTTTTGTTTTTCTTGTGATTGTCTTTGATAGATGTTTGTTAATACATTCATAAGAGTATCATATAAAGCTGTCCCGCCACCAGCAATATAATGTAATTTTTTGACCTCATTCACATTTAATCGGTCATGAATTTTAGTAGAATTTTGATTAAATAATACTGTTGTTATTGTTGTGTTTTGATGTTCTAATTGTTCTTTTTCAATGATTTTATTAAAACTATCACATATGGCTTTTTCCGTTCCTCGACAGGACCCACTTTTATCAAAGATGAAAATAAGTTCACTTTTCATTTCTTTTATTCTTTTTGAGGCTTCGGGAAGATAAGATGCCGTATATTCTTGTAATTTTAATTCTACATTTTTGGATTTTGTTTCTTGCAAGCTTGTTTTTAATTTTGATAAGCTTAGACGAGTTTCATTTTTGATTGTTTGATTCATAATATTTGTTTTTTTCTTTGCTTCTTCTAGGGAAAAATTCATTGATATCACATCCTCGAATGAATATACTAACATATTTTGTTACTTTAATCAATCTTAAAAAGATTGCTCACGCAAATTAAATTTACAAATGATTACTTTTATAGTAAAATTGATTTGGGTGATTTTCTCTTGAAAAAGATACTTATTTTCTTAATTCGAGTTTATCAAATTACTCCGCTTTCTTCCCATTGTTTTTGCCGGTGTACGCCAAGCTGTAGTGAGTATATGATTGAAGCAATTTCTTATTATGGGGTAAGAAAAGGACTTTATTTAGGAATGAAACGAATCATTCAATGTCGCCCTGGGGGTATTTATGGATATCAACCATTAAGAAAGGAAAATGAAATATGAAAAAAATAATATGGTGTGGGGTTTTCTTTTTGCTTCTTTTTTGTCTGACTGGATGTGCAAATATTGAAATGCAAGAAATTTATACGACTGTGTATCCAATTCAATTTTTAACAGAAACACTTTATGGAGAACATTCTCATTCTTCTTCTATTTATCCTAGTGGAACAGATATTTCTTCTTATCAATTAACTGATAAACTCATTGATACATACAGTAAAGGTAGCTTTTTTATTTATAATGGAACAGCAGAGGAAAAACAAATTGCTAAAACTCTTGTGAATAAAAGAAAACAGTTAAAAATTGTAGATGTTGCTTATGGTTTAAAAGTAAAATATGGTGTCGAAGAATTATGGCTTAGTCCAAGTAACTTTTTAATGCTAGCAACTAATTTAAAAAATGGATTAGAAGACCAAATTGGAACAAAATATATTAATGAAGAAATGGATGGACATTTTAAAGAATTAGAAGAAACTTTATCCATAATGGATGCTGATATAAGAAGCGCAGCTAAGGCTAGTCAAGGTCGAGGGCAAAATCGTATTATTGCTTCTTCTAATGTGTTTAAATTTTTAAATGACTATGGTTACTCTGTTTTATCTTTAGAAGATTATGAAATTGGCACTCCTAATTATGAAGCTTTAAAAAGTCAACTAAAATCTGGAACATATCGTTATGTTTTAACCCGGGATGTGGATCAAAATCATGAACTTATTACTTCTCTTGTAAAAGATACGGGTGCTGAAACTGTGATTGTTAATACCATGTTGACTCTTTCTGAAGAAGATCAAAAAAATAATAATAATTACTTTACTATTATGAATGATTTTGTATCTGATCTTAAAACAATTACGAATTATTAATATGGCTTTGACCATATTTTTTTATCAAATAAAAACCCTTTTTATAAGGGTTGATAAACATTTTGGTGTCCCCTTGGGGGCTCGAACCCCAGACCCACTGATTAAGAGTCAGTTGCTCTACCAACTGAGCTAAGGAG
>CANQFE010000049.1 GCA_947598285.1 uncultured Bacilli bacterium | reverse complement strand
CAAGAGGGGAAACGCATACAATCAAAGTAAAAGTAACAGATGAGTATGGAAATGAAACAACAAAAGAAGAAAGAATAGAAATACCAAACTATCCAACATTACTAGGAAAACAAATAGGAAAAGATATAAAAGTAGTTACAGAAGGAGAAGGTTTATATGAAGTAACCCATTGTAATGAAACAATAGAGAATGATGAATTAAGTGAAGAAGAAAAAGAAGGATTCTTATTAGAAGAATATAGGTATGCAGGAAAGAATCCAGATAACTATATAACTTTTAACAATGAAACATGGAGAATTATAGGATTAGTAAATGTATTAACAACTAATGGAACAGTAGAACAAAGAGTAAAGATTATCAAAAATGAAAGCATCGGAAATTTAAATTGGGATTATAATTCAGATACTAATAAATTTGAAAACAATTGGAGTGAAAGTTCCTTACAAAAACTATTAAATAATGAATATTATAATAGTATTGATAAAACATTTGAAAAATGTACTACGACTAGTAATGAACAATGTATATCACATTCAGCTATATCATTAAATTTTTCTACAACCGGAATAAAAGAAAATGATCGAAAAATGATTGAAACAGTAAATTGGAATATTGCCATTCCTCCCGTTAGATCAACATATAATCATACGTATCCAACACCATCATTTTATCAATTTGAAAGGGGAACGAATACTCATGAAGGGTATTCTCATACCTGGAAAGGAAATATTGGGCTCATTTATCCAAGTGATTATGGTTATTCAACAAGCGGAGGAAGTACTAATCATAGATCATCATGCCTTACGAATAAGTTAAATGAATGGCATGATAGTGGACTGAATCTGACAGACTGTTATCAAAATAGCTGGATTTACAATCTTGATAATGAAGCTAATTATTGGACAGTTATTTCTAATATTACTGATACACGAGCGATTATGGTAATCATAAATACGGGAGATACAATGAATGGCTCAATTCGCTTTGGCGGTAGTATAGCTTCATGTGGAGTTCTTCCAGTTTTATATCTAAAAAAAGAAATTACGATTACAGGTTCTGGAGATGGTAATGAAACTAGTCCTTATGAGTTAATAAAAAACACCTAAAGAATAGGTGTTATAAAATCTAGGTCTCACGGGACCTTTTTTATGTAGATATATCATCTACATTAATAAAATGCTCAGAAAAAGAAAAATTATACAAAAAATTGACAATCAAAAAACATCTTTTCTCAAAAAAACATCTTTTTTGCTGTACAATAAACTTAAGAGGTGACGTTTTATGTCTGAAATGAGAGAAAACTTAGAACAACAAAAAAGGTTTTTAATAAATCTTGGATATAACACTGACCGAAAAGAATATAAACCTAAGTCTTATTCACTACAAGCATTATATGAAGAATTTTTAAATGCTTCAACTGAGGAACAACGAAATAAAATAGTAGAAACAGTCCAAGATATTTATGGTAGAGTTCCCATTGACTTTATGATTTATTTTGATTATCAAAGAAAAAGTCGTTAATGGAATATATTTTTTACTTTTTTCACAAAACATCATTGCCTAAATAAAAAAAAACTGTTAAAATAAAGTATAGAAAATAGGCAGTAAGGGGCTGATTTTTTGTGAATACAGAAGAAAAAATAGTACAGATAGCAATCGAGGATATTATTCCTAATCGATTTCAACCTCGATTATCTTTTGATGAGCAAGGATTAAAAGAATTATCAGAATCAATTAAACAACATGGTATTATTCAGCCATTAGTTTTAAGAAGATTGAAAGATAAATATGAAATTATTGCTGGTGAAAGAAGATATAAAGCCTCTGTTATGGCTGGTTTAAAAACTGTTCCAGCAATTATATCAAATATTGATGATAATAAAAGCGCGGAAATTGCCTTAGTAGAAAACATTCAAAGACGGAATCTAACTCCTATTGAAGAGGCAAAATCTTATCGTAGTTTATTAGATCGAGGCTACATGACTCAAGAACAACTTGCTGAAAAAATGGGAGTGAGTCAAAGTACAATTGCCAATAAATTAAGATTATTAAACTTGTCTGATGAAGTTCAAAATGCCTTATTAGAAGAGAAAATAAGTGAACGTCATGCAAGAAGTTTACTTGCTATTCCAAAAGAAGAACAAGCCTCTTGGCTCAAGAAAATTATAAGTAAAAGACTTACAGTAAGACAATTAGATTTAGAAATAAAAAAAGCGAAAGGAGATGTGGTGGAAGAAGTACCATTTGTATCTCCACCATCAGAAAAAAAACCAATGATAAATGAAAAAGAAGAAAAAAATGAGATTCAAGAAAAAAAGCCTGAAACTATTTTAAAGGAACCACAAGAACCAACTATCAAAGAACAGCCAACCGAGAAAAAAGAATCATCTTCTAAGTTCTTTAATTTTTTAGAAGATGAAGCCGCAAACATGATGATGGATATGCCTTTCGCATCTTCTAATCAAGATACAAAAATAGAGTTTCCTGAAGAAATAGAATTATTAGATGACTTTGAATTGAACATGCCAAAATCTGAAATTCCACTTCCAAAAGAAGAAAATGTAGAGCCAAGCTCTCCTATAAAAGATCAAGTCATGCCATATTTCTTTGAAAATAATACTCCAACTGAAAATAAAATTGAAGAAAAAACACCACAGCAAGAAGAAAGTATCATAAATCCAATGGATTCAGTCATAAAATTAGATCCAAATTATGAAAAGATCATGGAAGAAAAAGTTGGTTTAGATTTAAAAACAGCAATTAACGAAGTTCGCGATTTAGTAGAGAACTTAAAACAAAAAGGCTTTTCCATTACTTTGGAAGAAGCTGATTTATCTGGTACTTACCAAATGATTGTTAATATAAAAGAAAATGATTAGTAGATAGCTAATCTTTTTTTAAAAGGAGAAATAAAAAATGAAACAATTTTTCACAGTATTATTGCTTTGCATAAGTTTATTTTTAGGTTTTACTTTTATAAATGAAAAGAAAGAGAAAGAAGAAATATCCTCTACAAAGGAAACTCAAGAAGAAAATTCCATTGATAAAATGTTAGAAGAAAAAATCTCTTCTATGACTCTTGAAGAAAAAATAGCTCAAATCCTTCTTGTTCGCACACCTCAAGAAAACGCTCAAGAAATAATAAAAGAAAATCAATTTGGTGGGATTGTTTTATATGCTTCGGATTTTAAAAATTTAACCAAAGAAGAAGTCATCGCAAAAATAGAATCATTTCAATCAGTTTCTAAAATTCCTCTCATTACCGCGGTTGATGAAGAAGGGGGTTCAGTCGTGCGAATTAGTAGTAATCCTAATTTAAGAGCAACACCATTTTTATCTCCTCGCGAACTTTATCAAATAGGTGGTTTAGAAAAAATAAAAGAAGATACCGAAGAAAAAAGTGCCTTATTAGAATCTTTAGGTATCAACGTTAATTTAGCTCCCGTAGTAGATATTTCCACCAATGAAGAAGATTATATTTATCCAAGGTCTTTAGGCGAAGGAAAAGAAGTTACCTCTTTATATGCTGTTGCTGTAATCGAAGCAAGTAAAAAAGGGAAAGTAAGCTATACTCTAAAACATTTCCCTGGTTATGGTCAAAATAAAGATACTCATCAAACTGAATCAAAAGATGAAAGAACCATCGATGAGTTAAAAGAAAAAGATTTACTTCCTTTCGCATCTGGTATTAAAGCTGGTGCAGAAGCTATTTTAGTAAGTCATTCCATTTTATCCAAAATTGATAGTGAAAATCCTGCCTCTTTATCACTTCCTATTCATAAATTATTACGAGATGATTTAAACTTTAAAGGAATCATTATAACCGATGATCTTTCAATGGGCGCGACAAAAGAGATTGAAAATGCTTATTCAAAAGCAATTTTAAGTGAGAATGATTTCATTATTACATCTGATTATGAACAAGCACTTACTGAAATCAAAGAAAGTATAAATCAAAATAGGATAAAGGAAGAAGATATCAATAAATTAGTAAAACATGTTTTAAATTGGAAAAAAGAAAAAGGTTTACTTTCTTAAGAAAGATAAAAAACTTCAGTTCCTTTAACATAATAAAGAATAGTATTATTAGGACTATTTAAGTTTTCTTCTCCAGTAATGCCATCTCGAACTACTCCAATTACATTTTGGGGTTGTTCATACCAAGTGGGTTCTACATCCTGTAAACAACTTTCCATCGTATCTAGCCAAATATTTTTTGAATAATAGCTAGCATTACTATCAATATCCTTAGCATCATCATTTCCAATCCAAACCATCATAAGTAAATTAGGATTGTAGCCAACACTCCAAGAATCAGTATTTGTTGTTCCTGTTTTTAACGCGTATTTTCGGCTCATTTTGGAAGCTAATGACAAAGCAGTTGGAGTCGTATAAGAAGAAAAAGCTGAATTAGTAGTATTAGTCATCATTTCATTTAAAATATAGACATCATTACTATTAAAGACATAATTATGTTTTGATTTATGTTCATATAAAACATTGCCATCCAAATCTTCTACCTTTGAGATAAAATAAATCTCTTTTTCATCGCCACCACTAGCTAAAGTAGTATAACCATGAGCAAAATCTAACATACTCATCTCAGTCGTTCCTAAAGCAAGCGAAGGATTTCCTACTAAATCTTCTTCTATGCCCGCCATTCTCGCTGTATTTACCAAAACATCAGTTCCTAAAAACAAATGTGTTTTAACAGCATAAATATTATCCGAAAAAGCAATTGCCGCGGCCATAGTAATATTTTGGTTGGCATAAACTTGATTATAATTTTTGGGTGCATAAAATTGTTGATTGGCCAAATGAAAAGTGGTTTTTTCACTTTTAAATAAAGAAGAAGCCGTAAGTCCATTTTCTAAAGCAGCATAGTAAAGAAAAGGTTTCATTGTACTTCCTACTTGTCTTTTAGCTTGAATGGCCCGATTATATTGACTCTTTGCATAATTTAAACCACCCGTTAAAGCAACGACCCCACCTGTATTCGGATCAACTAAAATACTTGCTACTTGTAATTCTTCTTGATTATTTAAATATTTTAAAATAGATTGTTCCATATTCATCTGCGCATCCATATCTAAAGTTGTATAAATTTTGAGCCCACCAGATTCTAATAAAGAAGATGGAACTTCTTTAATTGTATGAAGTTCTTGCAAAACAGCATCTTGATAATAAAGAATCATTTGGGAATTATTTTGCGTTCTTTTGCCATAAATAGGAATTTCTTCTAAAAATAAACCATTTTTTTCTTCTTCTGTAAGATATCCATTCTTAACCATTGTATCCGCGACAATTTTGGCACGTTTAATACAGGCTTCATAATCACTGACTGGGTTATAATTACTTGGATTTTTAGGAATTCCCGCGAGCATCAAAGCTTCTTCTAAAGTTAAATCTTTACTACTTTTATTAAAATAATATTTACTTGCATCTTCAATTCCATAGTTTCCTTCTCCATAATTAATGGTATTAAGGTATCCTTCTAATATGTTATCTTTACTATAATGGACCTCTAATTCAATCGTTAAAAAAGCTTCTTTTATTTTTCTTTCCCAAGTTTGATCAAAAGTTAAAAACATATTTTTAATATATTGTTGACTAATAGTTGAAGCACCTAACCTAGTATGATCAGTCAAGTTTTGAAAAAGAGCTTTAAAAATTCTTAAATAATCGAACCCATGATGAGAATAAAAATTTTTATCTTCTACAGATATGACGGCATGTTTTAAATCATCCGAGATATCTTCTAAAGAAACCCATTCACTAGAACCAGAGCCTTGATAAACTAAATTGTTTTCACTATCATAAAGAAATATCTTACCCATATTTTTTAATTCTAATTTAGGAGAAAAAAAGGCAAAAACATAAATTCCTGTGAAAAGAACCAAACCCGATAAAAATAAGAAAAGACAAAATCGCATGATCCATTTGAACTTTTTCATAAAGTCACCTAAAGTTAGTATGAAAAAAAACTTTCAAAATATAAGTAAAAATGTGAAGAAGATTAATTCTTTTTTTGATGAGAAAAGGACTTGCAATCTATCTAAGATATGTTATAATGAACGAAAAACATGAGGTGCATTATGAAAATAGAAGTTTTCAAAAAAGACAAAATCATTTTAAAACAAAACGATGTTCCTTATTCAATGAACGATGACATTTTGTTTTTTCGCTTAGAAGGAATGGATCATACATTAAATTTACTAACGAATGAATTTACTCGCGAAAACGAAGAATATAGTATTTTTTTAGATATTGAAAATGAAAATTGTGAAATAAATTTAAAAAAAGAGAAATACTACTTGCAAGTTCAAGTAGAGTATGCTATTCTTTTGAAGAATAAAAATATTTATGAACTCTCATACTTATTAGAAACGGATGATACCGAAACAAAAATAAGAATAGAACTAGAAGGTGAATAGAGTGCTGAATCAACAATTAGCCAAATTATTGCAAACCGTATTGCAAAAGTTAAATTATCCAACAGAAAATGTGGAAGTCATTGTATCAAATCGAAAAGATTTATGTGATTACCAATATGATGGAGCATTTAAATTAGCCAAAATTCTTCATAAAAGTCCTCTTGAAATAGGAAGTGAAATAGTTACTGTTTTAAATAATTTACCAGAAAGTTCGGACCTATTTCAAAAAGTGGAACTTTTACCGCCTGGTTTTCTTAATTTTACTTTATCAGATTCTTTTATCAATCAAATTTTAAATCAAATGAAAAATGAAGAAAAATATCATATCAAATTTCCTAACAAAAAGAAAATTATCATAGATTATGGTGGTCCTAATATTGCTAAACCCCTTCATGTTGGCCATTTAAGAAGTGCCATTGTTGGAGAATCCATCAAAAGAATGTTAAAATATGCCGGAAATGAAGTGATCTCAGATGTTCATTTAGGCGATTATGGTTTACAAATTGGTGAAGTAATCTATGGTCTTCAAGAAAAAGAAATTCCTATTGATAAAATAACTTTAAAAGATTTAGAAGAAATTTATCCTAATATTAGTGAACGTTGTAAAAAAGATGAAGATTTAAAAGAAAAATGTGCATTAATTACGAAACAATTACAAGAAAATAATCCTGAATATCATGCCTACTTTGAAAAAATAAAAGAGATTTCAGGAAATGATATTTTAAGAATTTATGAGTATTTAGATGTTTCCTTTGATTTATGGAAAGGGGAATCAGATGCTTATCCTTTTATCACCAAGTTAACAAAAATATTAGAAGAAAAACATCTCTTAGAAGAAAGTGAAGGAGCTAAAATTATTTCTGTTGAAAAAGAAACTGATAAAAAAGCTCTTCCTCCTTTAATTTATCAAAAATCAAATGGAGCCTACTTATATGGTACGACCGATTTAGCAACAATTTATGAAAGAATGGAAAAATATCATCCCGATGAAATCATTTACGTGACTGATTATCGTCAGAAAATGCATTTTGATGCCGTATTTAGGGTATGTGAAAAAATAGGATATACCAAAACGACCATATTTGAACATTTAGGCTTTGGAACTGTGAATGGTCGTGACGGCAAACCATTTAAAACGAGAAGTGGTACTTCTCCGAAATTAGATACATTGTTTGCAGAAGTCAAAGAATCTTTCTTAAACTCATCAGATAAAAATAAAGAAATGAGTGAAAAAGATTTAGATATTATTGTGAATGCCATTATTAAATTTGCTGATTTACAAAATAACTATGAAAAAGATTATATTTTTGATATTTCAAAATTTGCCAGTGTCGTTGGTAAAACGGGACCTTATATTTTATATACCTATCTTAGAATTGAAAGCATTTTAAAAAATGAAACAATTCCAACTAAAGATTTAAATAAATCAATCTATGAAGAGTGTGATCGAAAGTTAAGACTGAAATTATTAGAACTAGAACAGACCTTACTTTATGCGGTTGAAAATAAATCTCCTTCAGTTCTTGCAAATTATATTTATGATTTATGTGTGAATATGAACGCATTTTATGAAAAGAATCATATTAATAAGTTAGAAGAAAAAGAGAAAAAAGAAAATTGGTTAATTTTATTATCTTTTTCCAATAAAGTAATCAAAGATATGATTGATTTATTAGGGATAAAAATACCAGAAAGGATGTAAAAAAATGAAAAAATTAAAAGAATATTCCAAAGAAGAATTAGAATTAATGAGTTATGATGAAATCGCATCTATCGTATTAGAAGAATCAAAAAAGAAAATGAAAATTAATGATTTATTTCAGAAAATATGTGATGCCTTAGGCTTAGGAGAAGAAGCTTTTCAAAATCAAATAGCTGACTTTTTTGAAATTTTAACAACAAATAAAAAATTTATTATGTTAGAAGATGGTTATTGGGATTTAAGAATTCGCCACAGCGAGAAATTAGTAATCGAAGAAGATGACGAATTTGAAGAAGAAAAAGAAGAAGAACCAGAAGAAGAAGAGGAAATCGAAGACGAATCTTATTACGATGAAGATGACGTTGAAGATGATAGTGATGATGATTTAAAAGATTTAGTAGTCATTGATGAAGAGGAGGATTCATTGTAGCTTCATTTTGAAAAGAAAAAGAAAGGAATGAAACAATGAAAGAAAAATTAGAAACCATAAAAGCCCGTTATGAAGAATTAAGTCGTCTTCTAATGGACCCTGCTATCATGAATGATTTTACGAAAATAAAAAATCTATCTAAAGAACAAAGTGACTTAAAAGAAATAGTTGAAAAATATCAAGATTTATTAAATGCTGAACAAAATATAGAGGAAGCCAAAACTTTATTAAATGATCCAGAAATGAAAGAAATGGCTGAATTAGAAATAGAATCATCTACCAATAAAATAGAAGCATTAAATCATGAATTGGAAATTCTTTTAATTCCTAAAGATGAGAATGATGGTAAAAATATTATCATGGAAATTAGAGGCGCGGCTGGTGGCGATGAAGCAAACATTTTTGCTGGAGATCTACTAAGAATGTATACTTATTATGCTGAACATCAAGGCTGGAAACTAGAAATAGATCATCAAGTTGAAGGTGCAAGTGGTGGTTTTGCTCAAGTAGAATGTACAATTAAAGGTGAGAATGTCTATAGCAAATTAAAATATGAAAGTGGTGCTCATCGTGTTCAAAGAGTTCCCGTAACTGAAACCCAAGGAAGAGTACATACTTCAACAGCTACAGTTGTTGTTATGCCTGAAGTAGAAGATATTGATATCGATATCAAAGAAAGTGATTTAAAAATTGATGTGTACCATTCCAGTGGGGCCGGGGGTCAATCAGTCAATACTTCCAATTCTGCCGTTCGAATTACTCATCTTCCAACGAATACTGTTGTTACTTGTCAGGTTGAAAGAAGTCAATTAAAAAATAAAGAACGTGCAATGAAACTATTAAAAATAAGATTATATGATCAAAAGGTGCAAGAACAAGAACAAAAACAAGGAACGGAAAGAAAAAGTAAAGTAGGATCTGGAGATCGATCAGAAAAAATAAGAACATATAACTATCCTCAAAATAGAGTAACCGACCACCGAATTGGTTTTTCAGTAATGAACCTTGATCGAGTGATGCAAGGGGACTTAGATCCGATCATAGAAGCTTTAACGACAGAAGATTTAAAAAGAAAACTAGCCGGAGAATAATGCTAGTTTTTTGATTGTTAACTTTTTTGGCGCGAAATGTTAAAAAAATTTGGTAGATTTTTCAAATATGATTTGATACATTGAAACCAGAAAGGAGAAAAAACATGGATCTTGGTGAAAAAATACAAAAATATCGAAAAAAAAGTAAACTATCCCAAGAGCAACTTGGTGAACTAGTTGGTGTGACAAGACAAACCATTTCCAATTGGGAATTAGGA
>CANQFE010000048.1 GCA_947598285.1 uncultured Bacilli bacterium | reverse complement strand
AATACAAAAAGATGAAAAAGTTTTCCACATTTTCATCTTTTTTTCATGTCAAGTATTTTTTTCACCTAAACTCAAATAAATAACTACTATTTTTTAAAATAAAAAACAGAAAATGAGCTTCTAAAACTCATTTAGCTCATCTTTCTTTCATTTCTTTTCATTTAAGACAATGAGGACCAGTTTGATTTTCTAAATGAATATTTTTTTCCTGTTCCTCTTTATTTTCATCTGACACTCCATAAGGAGAAAGAAAAAAGTTTTTCACAAATTGAGAATGAGATAAGTTTGCCCCATTTCGTTTTCTCATAAACATCACCATAATTAGTATGAGAAAAAAAAGACAAAATATGCCAATCAAAGATATTCTGTAAACTGATTTTCGTTAATTTTCAAAATTTTTTCATTGGCAATTGCCCGTTGAATAAATTCCTCATAAGGAATCAGTTTTTCATACTCGATACATTTTGAAAGTTCTGGATAAATGACTGGATGCTCTGGAACAAAAATCGTACAACAATCTTCATATGGCAAAATACTGATGTCATATGTTCCAATTTGTTTAGCTAATTCGATAATCTCTAACTTATCAAAACAAGCAACAGGACGAATCACTGGCATTTTGACAACTTCATTAATCACACTCATACTTTCCAAAGTTTGACTAGCAACTTGCCCAATACTCTCACCATTAATAATAACCTTACAACGATTTCGATAAGCAAGCTTCGCCGTAATTCGATACATCATTCGTCTCATAATTGTAATCAGATATTCTTTCGGAATATTTTTTAAAATAGCTTCTTGAATTTCAGTAAAAGGAACAACATGTACTTTAATTTGATCTCCGTATTTTTCTAAACAATGAGCTAAAGACAAAACTTTATTCTTTGCTTCAACACTTGTATGAGGAGGACTTTCAAAATAGACTGCTTCTAATCGAACGCCTCTTTTCATAGCCATATAACCCGCGACAGGACTATCAATTCCTCCCGAAAGCATAAGCATTCCTTTGCCCAAAGTTCCTACCGGATAACCACCGATACCCTTTAATGTTTCAAAAATAATATAAGCATGCGTTTGTCTTACTTCTACAAAAATCGTAAGCTCGGGATGATGAACATCAACGCGGACATTCTCCTTATTTTTTAAAACAACTCCACCTAAATATTTACTAATTTCTAAGCTTGTCAATGGAAAAGTTTTATCACTTCGTTTGGTTTCAATTTTAAAAGTTTGAAAAGAAACATCCCTTAATAATTTTTTGAAACACTCTTCAATATAAGAAAGAGATTGATGTTCTAATTCATAACCAATCATAATCTCATGAATACCAAAAGTATTTTGAACAATTGTTAAAACTTCTGGAATCTTTTCTTCCAAAACAGAAAGAAACATTCTTCCTTTATCAAAAGTAATCGTAAAAGAAAATTTTTCTAAACGTTTTTCTAAATTTTTCTTTAATTGTTTTAAAAAGAACCCAATATTAGCCTTTTTGGTATTCAATTCAGCATATTTTATGATAATTAATTTTTTCATAGAATCATCCCTCATTTATCTTTCCTAATATAACAGAAAAAAAAGAAGAAAACAAGAAAAAAGAAAGGTTACTCTTCTTTCTTTAACAAACTTAACTTTTGATAAATCATTCGAAAATAAGTTAAAAACTTGTTTATTTCATCTGTCGTAGTTAAATGAGAAAAACTAATTCGTAATGTACTTGAAGCTCTTCTTACATCTTGATACATTGCCATCACAGAAGTAGAAATTTCTCCACTAGCACAAGCTGTATTGGTACTAACATAAATCTCATATTCTTCTAAAGCATGTAAAAATGTCTCAGCTTTAATATTCATCAGTGAAATATTTAAAATATGAGGAATACAAATTTTAGAATGATTAATTTTAATATCATCATATTGCTTTAACTCTTCAATAACTCGATCGTTTAAGCGTTTAATGAAATTCTCTCTCTTATCCAAATCAACTGTAGCAAGTCGAATTGCTTTCGAAAAAGAGACAATTAAAGGAACTGGAGGTGTCCCGGGATTTAACAGATTCACTGACCCACTACCATAAAGTAAGGGGGTTAAAGAAACGCGACTATTTTTATAAAGAAGCCCGATTCCTTTTGGGCCATAAATTTTATGAGCAGATAAACTAGCTAAATCGACATCATGGAAACTAACTGGAATTTTTCCCAAAGCTTGTGTCATATCACTATGAAATAACGTTTGGCTATTCTCTTTTTTAATAATCTGGCGAATCATTTTAAGTGGTTGCCTTGCCCCAGTTTCACTATTAACCGCGACAATACTTACTAAAATCGTATCAGGTCTTATTTTTCTTTTTAAATCATCAAAATTAATAAGTCCATCTTCATCATTATCCACATAACTAATTTCAAAACCAATGCTTTCTAAATAATTACAAATTGAATAAATAGAAGGATGCTCCAATTTTGAAACAATTACATGATTTCCTTGTTTCATATTTGCAAGACAAGACCCAATAATAGCCAAATTATTTGCCATAGTTGCTCCTGAAGTAAAAGTAAGTTCACTTTCTAAAACATTAAAAATATCACTAATTTGTTTAATGGCACTGTTCATAAGCGCTTTAGATTTAACACCTAAACTATGCAAAGAATTAGGATTTCCTGAAAAATCTCTCGTACTTCGAATATAAGATTCTAAAACATCATAATTCACTGGTGTAGTCGCACTATAATCCAAATAAATCATTCTAGATTTCCTCCTAACAAAATTTCTTTAATTTGTAACCAATCATGAACTCTTTTAATCCCTAAAGACTCTAACTCTTCAAAAGAATACTTCCGATTATGTAAATGGTCTAATAATAACTTAATCTCTCCATATCCTTTTAAATTACTCACTTTATCATCAATTTTAATATCACATAAAATAACATCTTTACTTCCTGTTAAAATAATTTGCTTGGGTGGAATAAAAGGTAAATTTTTAATAATCCATTCATACTTATACTTTGCCATAATGCTACTTTCTGCCACTCTTCTTTTATCAACAAAAGCACTCACAATATACACTTCATAAAAATGAGTTAATTCTTCAATTACTTCAATTGCATGAGGCATGATTTTTGCATTTTGATAAACATTTGCTTTTTGATAAAACAAATCCAAAAATTTTTCTCGTTCTTTCACCGGAATAATATCTTCAACAAAATAAGTATCAATATCTTCATAACGATAATTTGTTTTCATATATTTATTTACTTCTTCCAAATAAGTTGGAGAACAAATAGTTTCATCTAAATCAATCATAATTTTCTTCATAAATTTACCCCTGATACTCATCCATTAATTTCTTATATATTCCCGGCTCAATTACATTAATAGCATTAATAGCTTGTTCTAAAGACTTCTTAAAATCACCATGGTAAAATAAACTTTCAGCTTTCAAAAGACCTACTTCAACTTCCTTATTTACAGGGCGATATCGATTTCCATAAACAATTGCTGTTTCAGCCATTTTAGCAGTTTTAACTGTTTCTTTGGTTGTATTATATACCTTTAAAACTAAATCACGAGCTGTATCAACTCTTGTATTTAAAACTTTGATCGAAATAGGTGTTTTTTCTAACTCCATAACCATATTTGCAATTGCTTCTGTTGCTTCTCCAAGCTCTACAAAATAATGATCTGGAACAATCGGAAGTTTAAATGATTTCATTCCACTCTTAGCTTGATTTAAAATTCCTTTCATTTCATCTAATTGTTCACGCGCGCGAATTTCATCCTCTTTCAAACTTCCAAACGTTCTTAAAGCAACTTCCAATCTTTCCTCTGTTTTAGTCACTTTCACATTGAGTAGCTCCATTTGTTTTCCCAAATGAGAATAAGATTCTGTTTTACTACGACCTAATTCAACAATCTCATCATATCGATTTCTCTCATTAGATAGTTCATCATGAATCTGAAAAACAATTTTAACATCATCATCTGTTAAATCATAACTATACTGAATATCTTTTAATTTACGCATTAAAGTATGATTAATCTTAATTAATTTCGTAACTTTAATTAAAATAGTTCTCACAAAATCTTGATAAATTTTCCGGGAAATTCTTTCCTTATCAAAATCATTATAAATAGAATCAAAATAATCAAGCATTGTTTTTAATTCAAAAATACTATCTTCAATATTTAAAACATTTAATCTTTGAAAAATATCAGTAATTTTTTTACTAGACTCTGTAACATTATAAGCAATATTTAAATAATCCAAATTATATCCTTCTTTTTCCATCTTTTTAGCAATAAAACTAATTTCAGACATTTTTTTCGGAATAATATGTTTTCCTAAAACAATAATACTTGGAGCTTCTTCAATCACTAATTCTAAATTACCTATTAAATCATCAATTGCTTTCACTATTTTACTAACTTCTTGATAAGATTTTTTTTCCATTGCTGTCTCAAAAGTACTAAATAATTTATCAACATTTTCAAATTGTAATTCTAAAGGAGAACTTACCAAAGCATAATCTTTTTTATGTTGATGATAACGATTTAAAATTTCTCGATAACTAGCTTTTAACTTAGTAATTGTTTCTCTATTTTTCTCTTCACTTAAAGTAATCTCTTTAATTTCCTCTAATAAAAAATTAGCTTTCGTTTTTACATAATAAATATCTAATTCAATCATAGATAATTTTTTTTCTAAAGCCCGATAATCTTTTTGTGAAAACAATTCCTCAGCTTCTAATAAATCATCAGTAATCCTTGAAACATCTTCCTCTTTTATCGTTCGAAATTTTTCTTGCCAAACATGAAATGTATCTTGTAAATCACTATTTTGAACTAAAGGTTCTACTTTATTTAATTCAGCAATTAAACTCGCTGATACAATTAAATTCTTTTCTCTTTCCAAATCATCAATTTCATGACGATACTTTTTTTGTCCGCGTCGATTCATTAATGTGAGTATTCCAATAATACTACCGATAGTAACTAAATAATATGCAATACCAAGAATAACTAACAATTCAATATTCATGGAACCCACCTCTACTCTCTATCTCTATTTTACCATATTTTATCAGAGAAAAAAGACTTTTTTCGACAATTT
The DNA here is from genome assembly GCA_947598285.1 of uncultured Bacilli bacterium. Classification (GTDB taxonomy): domain Bacteria; phylum Bacillota_I; class Bacilli_A; order RF39; family UBA660; genus Ventrenecus. The sequence continues at coordinate 4,932 of CANQFE010000048.1, read as the reverse complement.
TTCCCTTTTCTAAGAAAAAAGAAAGGGAAAAAGGATCTTCTAATTATGAAATCGATATTTTACCTTTAATCGTATTCAATAATATCATATTTGAAAGTGACTAATCAAAGTTAACTTCTTTATCTTTTATAATTTTAAACAAAAAAATAAAACAAATTAATTTACAAAAAATCACACGAAATAATCACATGATCAAAAAAAGCATAAAAAAAAGAGTTTTAAAACTCCTTAAACATATTTCTATGTTTTCAAACTTAAATGGTAGCGAGGGTGGGGATCGAACCCACGACCCCACGGGTATGAACCGTGTGCTCTAGCCAGCTGAGCTATCTCGCCATAAATAGAACACGTTTAGTATAACAAAAAAGAAATAATTATTCAAGAGTTTTTCGAAAAATAAATAAACAAGAAAGGAATATGTGAAATGAAAAAAATAATTTATATTGACAACTGTATATATGCTGTATATAATTATATGTACAGAGGTGAATTATGGAAATTATAATTAGTAACTCAAGTGGCATTCCAATATACGAACAAATAAAAGAACAAATAAAAATAAAAATAGTTTCGAATGAATTAAAAGAAAATGAACTATTACCTTCCATAAGAACTTTAGCAAAAGACCTCCGTTGTAGTGTCATAACAACTAAAAACGCTTATGAAGAATTAGTAAAAGAAGGTTATGTAAAAAATGTTCCATCTAAAGGTTTCTATGTAGCAAAAATAAATAAAGATGTCGCTTTAAATGAACAACTAAACAAAATAGAAGAACTGATGGATAAAGTTATCACAATTGCCAAAATGAATAATGTCAATAAAAAAACATTACATAAAATATTAAATATTTTGTATGAGGAGGAAAAATAGAAAATGGAAAATATTTTAGAAGTAACAAATTTATGTAAAAAATATGATAATTTCGAACTCAAAAACATAACATTTAACTTGCCTAAAGGTATGATTATGGGTTTCATTGGAGAAAATGGTGCTGGCAAAACAACTACAATAAAAGCAATATTAAACATCATAAAATCATACAGTGGTGAAATTAAAATTTTGGGCTTAAATAATCGTGAATATGAGAAAAAAATAAAAGAAGATATTGCCGTTGTATTAGATGACATGTTTTTTCCTGAAATTCTAACACCAAATGATATCAATAACATTATGAAAAGTATTTATAAAAATTGGGATTCAAAAATGTTTTTCAAATACTTACAAAAATTTTCATTATTACCAAATGAACAAATAAAAACATTTTCCAAAGGAATGAGAAAAAAATTAGAAATCATAACAGCATTATCTCATCATCCTAAACTTTTAATATTAGATGAACCAACCTCTGGACTTGATCCCATCGCTCGTGATGAAATTTTAGAAATCTTTCAAAGTATATTAGAAAAAGATGAATGTTCAATTTTACTTTCGAGTCATATTACCACTGATTTGGAACACATCGCGGATTACATCACTTTTATAAATCATGGAGAAATTCTTTTATCAAAGACAACAAATGAGTTATTAGAAAAATATGGAATTGCAAAGTGTACAGAAGCTGAATTTAAAAAAATTGCCAAAAATGATTATCTAAAATATAAGAAAACAAAATATGAATATGAAGTATTAGTTCCGAATAAAAAAGATTTTAAAGAAAAATATGGAATTGCTATAATTGATAAAATAACCTTGGATGACCTTATGGTTTTAATGATTAAGGGGGAAAAATAATGATTGGATTTATAAAAAAAGATTTTGCAATGATTAAAAGTAATTTTAAACTTTTGGGAATATTGACGATTATATATTTGATAATGGGATTAATTGGAACAATGGATCTATCTTTTATCTTACCATTGATAAGTATAACAATAATGATTTCTACATTTAGCTATGACAATTATAATAAATGGGATGCTTATGTAATCTCTTTACCTAACGGAAGAAAAAATAGCGTAAAAGCAAAATATATAACAACCATCTTAATGACTCTTATTACTTCTATTGCCGGCATGATTGTATCTTTTATTATTTCTTATTATAATACTAATACAGTAAACCTAGAACAAATAATACTATCCATGTTAAGTGCAATATTTTCAACATTTTTAGTTTTAACTTTTATGTATCCAATGATTTATAAATTTGGAATAGAAAAAAGTAGAATAGGAATGCTATTATTCTTTTTTGGATTTGCCATAATAGGTAGCATAGTAGCAAAGGCAAATTCATCAATTGTTGCTGACTTATCTCTTTTCTTTCAAAAATGGCAAATTGTAATTCTTACCATCCTACCGATTTTTCTTCTTTTTCTTTCCTATCGTATCTCATTAAAATTAGAGTTAAAAAAAGAGTTTTAACTCTTTTTTAACCTTCAAATCGAGCATCCACATAATAAATAGGACGTCCCTCTTCAAAATAATTTTTTTCAAAATCAGTCATAACATTAGGAATTGGATTTTCTTCATGATGTAAATCAAGACTTACTCGTTCAAAAACATACCAATACTGTGATAAAGTTTGTAAAGAATAAGCAAAAAAACCTTTATTATCTGTTTTTAAAATAATATGTTTCCCCTTTTTAAAAATTTTATCATAAAGTCTTAAATAACTTTCATGCGTAAAACGTTTCTTTTCATCATGACCTTTTGGCCAAGGATCACAAAAAGTTAAATAAATAGTATCAATCTCTTTGCCAAAAACTTTATCGATCTCTCGAGCATCCATATTAATTAATTTTAGATTAGGAAGATTTTCATTTTTTAATCGTTCCACTGCCTTCACCATTTGAGAATCAACAATCTCTAATCCAATAAAATTACGATTAGGATTTTTTTTAGCCATTTGAATAATAAAATCTCCTCGACCCATACCTAATTCTAAAGAAATAGGATTTTGATTTCCAAAAAGCTCTTGCCATTGATTTTTATAGTCCATTGGATTTTTTACTAAATAGATACTTTTTCGAATAATTTTATCAGCATCTTTAATTTCTATGTAACGCATAAACCCACTCCTTGTTTCTTATTATAAACAAATATTAAAAAAAAGAAAAGAGATAATCATTACGATTATCTATATCCAACGAGCAATCCGAATTTTTCGGGTCGAATTTTCTAAATAATTATCAAAAATATGAATAATACTAGCAACAATAGCTTTTAATATATCAATAAACTCAGTACATGTCTTTCTTATTTTCACATGAATAATTTCTGCTTTTAGTTCTCTTCGAAATGCATAATCTTCTATGTATCTGCCTAAAACATAATCAATTTCTTGAATATGTTTCACATCATCTGGAGTAGTAATATCTAAATGAAAAATATAATCTTTATAAATTCGAATTAATTTACCACTAATCTTATCATCTTGAGCATATTCAAAATTAACAATCTGATTAAAATTAGGACAATAATTTAATACTTCTTTTTTATTTTCCACCATGTACTGCAACCTACCTTCTACTATCTTAATAAAAGAATACACCTAAAAAGAGAAAAATGCAAGGAAAAATTATTAACTTAAAACAATACGAAAACTGTTAGTAGTAAAAAAAGCTCCACCGGTAGAACTAAATGCAAAAATTCCAGAGTATGATCCTTGATCATATAAACCGCCACAAGTAAACCATGGATAAATAAAGTTCACAAAAATTGCTAAATCAGCATGATAACTTCCCAAGTTTCTTAGTGTACTCCCACCATCATATGAAACACTATAAAAAGGTCCTAATTCTTTCGTGGCATCACCAAGTATTCCATTTTTATAATCAGTTCCAGTTATACTATAATCATATAAATCATAATATTTCGGAGAAGGCCATTCTTTTCCGGTAGTATTTGAAGTATCATCTTTACAGTCTTCTGTTCCACCATTTTCTTTACAGAAACTGTATGGTCCTTTAAACCCTGAATTGCTTGTAGAGTTTATACCACTTGCTGGCGCTTTTGAGCTATTGCTTTTTCCTTGCATTACGCCCATGACCACTTCCCAAGTACCTCCACTCATATCATAGATTCCACTATAATTTCCTGTTGTACTTGACTTCACACTATTTGAGTTATAATATTGATATCCATTAGTTCCATCTTGACTCAATGTGGTATACTCATAATCTCGATAAGCTCCATAACCTACTGTTGGTTCATTCTTAGCACTATATCCTGTTATAAAACTGCCATTATTATTAATTCTTATCTCATCACAAGTTAAACTATTGCATCTTCCATATTGACTTTGTGTTAAATAGGCAACGGCTCCCCACTCTGTGTTCTTCATCATATGACTTTCTAATTCTCTTTTGTAATTATAACTTGTATAAAAGGCATTCGCTACTTGGATACTTCGCCAGCTATACACATTTGGTTTTATGATAACCTTAGTTGAATCTTCTATATTCTTTTGAGCATTTCCTACATTCCAACTAGTTGATGTTGCTGGCATAACACTTGAAATATCTTCATTTTGATTATATCCTGTTTCAAATTTTCCTACCCAGAATCCATTACTATCAAAAGCTTCAAATGCTGGATGAACTATTGATGTTCCTTTACTTAATAATGTTGAACTGATTCCTTTCTCTCTTGATCCAAATTCGATTTCAAATGGATGATTTGTCGCTTTATTCCCTTCTTTATTTCCTTCTTGATTTGCATTTTTCATCGCATCATAAACTTCCGTTACATTTGTTTTATTTCCTAATAATGTTACACCAGAGTAACTATCAAATGTACTTTCCTCTTCTTGTAATACATATCGATATCTTGGGATCCATACAAAGTAACTTTCTATTTCACTTTCTGGTATTTCGTCTCCCGGTTGATACGTATCTGTTTTTCCATTTTTTAATATCACTGCATTGGCCCATCTCTTATCTTCATATTTATACCATGGATTACTTGTATTTGTGATATCTGCTTTTTCTACTCT
>CANQFE010000047.1 GCA_947598285.1 uncultured Bacilli bacterium | reverse complement strand
AATAGAATTACTCTAGAGTTTTTAGGAACATGGGAATCTATTTATAATCCAAATTTTAATTCCGTCGAATTCGACGGGTTTAGAAAAAGTGCTGGACTTCATACATTTACTTTAAGTGTTACTGAATGGTGTGAAAAAACAAATGCTATTGGTATATATTCAAAACGTGGAAAATATGGTGGAACATATGCACATAAAGATATTGCATTTGAATTTGCATCTGCCATAAGTCCTGTATTTAAATTATATTTAATAAAAGAATTTGAAAGATTAAAAGAGTTAGAAAATCAAAATAGAGAATGGGATGTAAAAAGAATACTTACAAAGAATAATTATTTAATTCATACAGATGCAATTAAAAATTACATCTTACCTGATAATGATTTTTATAAAAATAAAGAATGGTTAAAATATGCTGAAGAAGCAGATATCCTTAATGTAATATTATTTCATACTACTGCTAAAAAATGGAGAAAATTAAATCCAGAGTTAGCAAAAAGTTCAAATGTAAGAGATTATGCAACAATTAATGAATTAACTGTTTTATCTAATTTAGAATCACATAATGCTGAGTTAATTAAAGAAGGAAAATCAAAAGAAGAAAGATTTGAAATATTAAGTGATATATGTAAATATCAATTAGATATACTTAATAATGCAGAAAAAATTAAATTATTAAATGAAGAAGGTAGTGATTAAAATGTCAAAAGAAGAAAAAAGTTTCCAAAAAACGAGTATTAACTGGTATCCGGGGCATATGGCTAAAACAAGAAGATTAATTGGTGAAAAATATAATACTATTGATATTGTGTATGAGGTTGTGGATGCAAGAATTCCTTATTCTTCTAAAATTAAAGATATTTATAGTATGATCGGTAATAAACCTAAGATATTAATTATGACTAAAAAGGATTTATGTGATTTAAAAATTACAAAAGAATGGGTTAAATATTATGAAAACTTGGGAAATCATGTTGTTTTAGTGGATTTAAATTGTGGCAATGACTATGAAAAAATTATTTCTATGACTCATGAGATCATGGCTCCTTTTCAAGAAAAAAGAAAAGAAAAAGGGATGAAAGAACAGGAAATAAAAGCTTTAGTGGTTGGTATTCCTAATGTTGGGAAAAGTACATTAATTAATCGCATGTGCAAAAGAAAAGTGGCTAATGTTGGAAATAATCCAGGAGTTACCAAAGATTTTTCTTGGCTTCGGACACATAGTGATATTTTGCTTTTAGATACTCCAGGTATTTTATGGCCTAAGTTGGATCAAGGAGAAGTCGCTTTTAATTTAGCTTCATTTACAGCAATTAAACAAGAAATTTTACCTCTTGATGAGGTTGCGATTCATATTTTAAAAAAATTATCTACTTATTATCCTAAAATTTTAGAAGAGATGTATGGTCTTAAGAAAGTGACGGATGATACTATTTTAGATGCTTATGAATCGATAGGAAAAAAAATAGGTGCATTCAAAGGTCAAGAAATTGATTATGATAAAGTTTCTACTAAAATTATTAATGATATTAAATTAGAACATATCAAAAATATTACTTTTGATCGAAAGTAGGTGTTTTTAATGGAAAAAGTAGATATGCTTCAATATGAACGTCGTTTATATCAAGAAGGATTTCAATTTATTTGTGGTACTGATGAGGCAGGTCGAGGCCCATTAATGGGACCTGTTGTGGCGGGAGCAGTGATTTTACCTAAAAATTATCATTTAGAAGGGCTTACAGACTCAAAGCAATTGAGTGAAAAGAAAAGAGAACAATTTTTTGAAATTATTCAAAAAGATGCAATTGCGTATGGAATTGGAATTGTTTCAGCCCAAGAAATTGATAAAATTAACATTTATGAAGCAAGTCGTTTGGCTATGAAAAAGGCAATTGAACAAATGAAAGTCCAACCAGATTATGTTCTAACTGATGCGATGCCTCTTCCAGGATATCCTATTCCTTCTCAAAGTATTATTAAAGGAGATGCTAAAAGTATTAGTATTGCCGCGGCGAGTGTCCTTGCCAAAGTAAGTAGAGACCATATTATTTATGAAATGGATAAAAAGGACCCTAAATACGAATGGAAAAAACATAAAGGGTATCCTACTAAGCGTCATCTAGAACTGTTAAGACTTTACGGTCCTACTAAAGATTATAGATTTACATACGGTCCAGTTCGTGATTTAATTAAAGAGAGTGATGTATATGAAGAAGTTTAAAAAAAACAAATATTGGTTAGAAACCTTTTTTTGGATTATCTTTTTGTTTGGAATAGAAGTTATTTTTCGAGTTGTTGAAAATTTTCAAGTTTTTGATTATGCAACGTTAAGAATATTTTTTTCTTGTGTGTTTTTAGGAACTGTATTAGAGTTTTTTCTTTCTTTCTTTTCTAAACGAAAAACAAGAAATATCATCGGAGGAATTGTTCTTTTTATCGCGACTCTTTATGCTTGGGCTCAGGTTGGATTTCGTAATTTTTTAGGAATTTTTATTTCAATAGGAACGAGTAATCAATTTGGGGCAGTAACAAGTTATATTAAAGATTTTTTGCTTAGTTTTCATTTTGAATATTATTTTTTATGGATTCCATTTCTTCTTTTCTGTTTTTTCTTTTTTGTTTCGAAAGATGAAAAGGAACAAGAGTATCAAAGTCATCGTTTTATCAGTGGATGTAGCATTCTTGGTACAGCAGTTATTTATGGGCTTACTTTAGTTCTTCCTTTTATGCAAAATTCATTGCAACTTGTTACTAATGTGAAACTTTTTTTAGAACCAGTTCATTCTTCGGTTGCGATGAATCAGTTTGGCTCATCTATGTTTGGACTATTGGATATTCGGCAAAGTGTTTTTCCAATTCAAGTGTTTGACGATTTTACTTTAGAAAATTTAGAAGAAGGAGAATCGAAGCGAAAATTAATTGATGATACTGTTTGGAAAGAAGTCATTGATGAAGAAAAAAATGCAGCTTATAATACTTTAAATCGTTATTTTATTAACCAAAAAGTATCCTCTAATAATGAAAAAACAGGTTATTTTAAAGGAAAAAATGTGATTGTTATTATGTTAGAATCAGTCAGTGATATCATTTTAAATGAAACTTATTTTCCTAATTTTCATAAAATGTTAGAAAATGGTTGGTTTTGGGAAAATCATTATAGTCCAAGAAATGCCTGTGCTACAGGGGATAATGAATTTAGTGGAATGACTTCTTTATATCCGATTAATACTTCTTGTACTGTTAATACTTATCCTAATAATACATATTTTTCAGCTATTTTTGAAGTTTTTAAACGAAATGGATATCAAACGACTAGTTTTCATGATTTAGATTCACATTATTATCCACGGGACATTTTTCATAAAAACATGGGAAGTAGTGAATATTATGATGGGAATCGTTTAGGAATTTCGTTTGATTCTAATAATTTTATTGAATGGCCAAGTGATGTGGAATTAATGGAAAAAAGTACGAGTATTTTTACTCAAGAAAAACCGTTTATGACTTGGATTACAACTGTGACTGCTCATCAACCTTATGATGCTTCTAGTACTTATGGAGATAAATATTTAAGCATGTTTGATGATACTTCTTATTCTATGTCTTTAAAACATTATTTATCGAAATTAAAAGTAACAGATGATGCATTAGGAACTTTGATGAATGAATTGGAAGCGAAAGGGCTACTTAAGGATACCGTTATTATTTTATATGGAGATCATTATCCTTATGGTCTTTCTCCAAAAGACGTGCAAATGGCTTCTTCTTATGATGTTTCCATCCCAAATCAAATTGAAAAAACGCCATTTCTTATTTATCAAAGTGATTTAGAAAAGAAGACTTTTACAGAAAAAACATCTTATATGAATTTACTTCCAACTGTTCTTAATTTATTTGATTTAAATTATGATTCAAGATTTTATTTAGGTGAGGACTTGTTTTCTTCTTCATTTTCTGGTAGAGTTGTATTTGCAGACGGCTCATGGGAAGATGCGTATGCACGTTATGATGCAGCCAAGGGAACAATTACTTACTTTGATCCTAAAAATGTGTATACAGAAGAACAAGTAAAGCAAATTAATACTGAAATTTATCAAAAGAAAGAAATGAGTAAACTTGCTATTACTAATAATTATTTTTCTTATTTAGAAGAGTCGATTCAAAAAAAAGAAGCAAAACAGGAGGAATAAAATAAAATGAGTAAACTATTGATTGTGGAGTCTCCACACAAAAGTAAAACTATTGGTGCTTTTTTAGGAAATGATTATAAAATCTTGGCTAGTGAAGGTCATATTATGGATCTTGCTACATCTGGTAAATTTGGATTAGGAGTAGATGTTGAGCATAATTTTGAAGCCAGCTATATTCCTATTAAAGGAAAGAAAAAATTAATTGCCAATTTAAAAAAAGAGGCTTTAAAAGCCGATTATGTTTATTTAGCCACCGACCCTGATCGTGAAGGAGAAGCTATTTCTTGGCATTTAAAAAATGCACTTGAAATTCCTGAGGATCATTATGAAAGAATTACTTTTAATGAAATTACCAAAGATGTTGTTTTAGATTCTTTAAAACATCCTCGTAAAATTGATGATCCTTTAGTAAAAAGTCAGGAAACAAGACGAATTTTGGATCGAATTATTGGATTCCGATTAAGTAAATTAATGCAAAGTAAAACCGGCGGAAAAAGTGCGGGACGTGTTCAATCAGTTGCTCTCAAATTAATTGTTGATCGGGAACGAGAAATTTTAAATTTTGTGCCTGAAGAGTATTGGACAATTACTGCAGATTTTAAAGATTTTACCGCGACTTTAGAAAAATATAAAAATAAAAAGATTGAAATTAAAGGTGAAAGAGAAGCAGATGATATTTTAAATGCTTTATCGAAAGCTTTTAAAATTAGTGCAGTAGAGCAAAAAGAAGCGAAAAGAAATAGTAAACCTATTTTTAAAACGACAACAATGCAACAAATGGCTTCGAATCGTTTAAATTTTCCTTCTTCGAAAACGATGAGAATTGCTCAAAAACTTTATGAAGGAGTAGAAACGAAAGAAGGAAGTATTGGTTTAATTACTTACATGCGTACTGATTCTGAAAGAGTTTCAAAGGAATTTGTTTCAGAAACTAAAAGTTTTATTGAAAAAAAATATGGAAAAGAATATGTTGGAAGCGTTAAAGTTTCTAAAAAAACAGAAAATATTCAAGATGCTCATGAAGGTATTAGACCCACTAGTATTTACCGAACTCCTGAATCTTTAAAAGCTTATTTGAGTAATGATGAATATAAGCTTTATGAACTAATTTATGATCGAGCTTTAGCTTCTATTATGAGCGCGGCTACTTTATTAAATACTAATGTTATTTTAGAAAATAATAATTATTTTTTTAAAGCAACTGGTTCAGTGTTACAATTTGATGGTTATTTAAAGGTTTATCGACCTTTTGAAGATCAAAAAGACACTATTTTACCTGATTTTTCTTCTTATCATAGTGATGTTATTGTCAGTGATGAAATTCATAAAGAACAACATTTTACAAAGCCAAATCCAAGATATACAGAAAGTTCACTTATTAAAGAAATGGAGTCATTAGGAATTGGTAGACCTAGTACTTATGCGCCGACAATTCAAACTTTAAAAGATCGGGATTATGTTAAAATTGAAGAAAAGAAATTCTTTCCAACGGAAATTGGAATTGAAATTACTGACAAATTACAGGAATTTTTCTCACATATTGTGAATGTAGAGTACACGGCTAATATGGAATCTCGTTTGGATGAGATTGCTTTAGATCATTTAGATCATGTGAAAGTATTAAAAGAATTTTATCAAACTTTTGAGCCAATGGTGGAAGATGCTTTTCAAAAAATGGAAAAGAAAGAAGCCGAAAAAACAGGGGAAAATTGTCCGGAATGTGGCAGTCCTTTAGTCATTCGAAGAGGAAAATTTGGAGAGTTTGTTGCTTGCTCTAATTATCCAAATTGTAAATATATTAAAAAAGAGGAACAAAAGAAAGTGGAAATTATGCCTTGTCCAAAATGTGAGGGAACTGTGATTGAGAAAAAAACAAAGCGAGGCAAAATTTTTTATGGATGCAATCGATATCCGAAATGTGATTTTGCTAGTTGGGATAAACCTATTTTAAAAAAATGCCCTTCTTGCGGAGGAACTTTAGTGGAAAAAAAGAGTGGGATTGCATGTTTAAATTGTGATTATAAAGGATCTTAAGTTTTTGGCATAGAGGTGAAAGAAAATGATTTTAGCAGTTGTTGGACCAACGGGGGTCGGAAAAACGAAATTAAGTATTGCTTTAGCTAAGAAATATCATGCCATTATTCTTAATTGTGATGCCATGCAAGTGTATCAAGGATTAAATATTGGAACGGCTAAAATTAAGGAGGAAGAAAAAGAAGGAATTCCTCATTTTCTTTTTGATTTTGTGGATGTGAAAGAAAATTATACAGTATATCATTATCAAAAAGATGCTAGAAAAATAATAAAGGATCATCCAAATCAAAATATTATTTTAGTTGGTGGGACAGGCCTTTATTTAAAAGCACTTTTATATGATTATCAATTTTCTAAAGAAGAAAAGGAAGAAAATTTTGAAGATTATTCTAATGAAGAATTATACGAACTTTGTTTAAAAAAGGATTCACAGATGCTTATTCATCCTCATAATAGAAGAAGAATGATTCGGTTTTTAACAAGGAAAGATGAACCGGTGGATGCAAAACCTCTTTATTCTTTTTTGGCTATTGGTCTTACAATGGATCGCAAAAATCTTTATGAATTAATTGATCATCGTGTCGATCAAATGATTCATGATGGATTAATTGATGAAGCGAAAGCATTTTATGATCAAAATATTCGTAGTAAAGCTTTAGAAACAGCGATTGGTTATAAAGAACTTTATGATTATTTTGATGGTGTGTGTACTAAAGAAGAAGCAATTTGTCAAATTAAAAAAAATTCTCGTCATTATGCAAAACGACAATATACTTTCTTTCGTCATCAGCTTCCTGTTCAGTGGTTTCAAGTTTCTTTGACAGATTTTTCTAAAACGATAGAGGAAGTAGAGGACTGGATTAGTAAACAAAAGATGCCCTAGCATTAGGCATCATTTTTTAGTTCTAAATAAATATTTGTTTTAAAATCATGTTCTGTTACTTCTATTTCACCACTGTCAACTTCTTTTAATTGAGCAGTGGTAATTAGAAAATATTTATGTTGTAGATAGTCTTTACCATCTTTAGATACAGGATCATCCCATGTTAAGTCTAGATGAAGCCATTTTTGATTTAAATAAACAGCATTCCAAACATGGCCTTCTTTGGTTGGATCTTGAGGAGTCATTGCCACTTTAAAATTAGGAACTTTTAAATTGGTTAAGAAAAGAGCCATTGCATCTGTGTATCCATTACAAGTTGCATATCCTTCCATTAAAGGACCATAAGCGGTATAAGAAGTATAAGGACTATTCTGTTTATTATTTCTTTCGACATCATATTTGGTTGTATTGATAAGATAATCATGAATGGTTAAAATTTTCGTTTCTGTGTCCATGTCATCTGTGATAATTTTTTGGGTAATTTCATTTATTTTTTGATTAATTTTGGTGATAGCTTCTTCATCATATAAATAATCAATGGTCATTGTTATTTCTCCTGATGGATCAATTGCAGTTTTGGCATTGTAAAAACTATTGTAAGGATGAACAAAGTTATTAATGTGTGTGATTAAATCTTGATTTTTACTAAATTCTTTTACATCTTCTAAACAATTTGTGTATTCTTTCGGACAATAAAAGGTAAATTCTTTCCAGCCATTATTTACAACTGTGTAAAAAATATTACGAATGTCTTGAATACTTAAGGGTGTAAAATCATCCGTTTGCTGAATAAATAAAAAATTTTCATTTTTGGCATATTCACTTTTCAGTGGGATTACGATTTTGGGTTCTTGTTCAATTAAGTGAAGAAAAAAATCACTTACTGGTTCTAATAAAAAACAAAGGGCTCCTAAAAATAAAATACAACATAAGGGAACTAAAAAAGACCATATTTTTTTCATTCAAATCACTCTTTTTCATTTTAACAAAAATCTTATGGTTAAGCAATCAAAAAAAAATGGTTTAGGCCATTTCTTTAATTTTACAAGATAATCTTGATTTTTCACGATTTGCTGTATTCTTTTTTATTAATCCTTTACTTAAGGCACGATCAATATATTTTTGTGTTTCTTGATATAGCTTTGTTGCTTCTTCTTTTTTGCCATTTGCGATTTCAATGTCACATAAGCGAATTGCATTTTTAACACGTGCTTTTAATTCATGATTATTTTCGGTTTTTTTGGCAATCACTTTGATTGCTTTTTTTGAACTTTTAATATTTGCCATAACTGACTCCTTTCTTTCATAGGTCGCTTATAATTTTATCAAAAAAAAGCTATAACAGCAAGGAAATTCTTCATATTTTTTCACAGTTCCTCATTTTTTTCTTTATTTTTGGAAAAATTTGATACATCTCGGTAAGCTTTGGTAAGACCACTCGCGCCAAGTTTGGTGCCACCGTAATAGCGAACTACGAAAATGGCTCGGTTGGTTTGCTTTTGTCTTTCCAAATTTTGATAGATTGGCATTGCACTAGTTCCAGATGGTTCTTTATCGTCATTTTTTCCAGCTGTATTTGAAAGAAGATAAGCATAGGGAATATGACTTGCTTTTTTATGTTCTTTTCTTAATTCTTCTAATATTTTTTTGATATCTTCTTTGGTTTCAATTTCATAGTCATAAGCAATAAATTTTGATTTTTTTCTTTCTAGTTCTTGTTTTTGGATTAGTCTCATTCTTAGCTCACCTAAAAAAATTATAAAGGACTTTCATTTTCTTCGCAAGAAAAATATGATACAATAGATGAAGAAAAAAAACGTCTTTAAAAAGGGTGATTGCAAATGTTTAAAGATAAATTAGCACAGATACCACATTTACCAGGAAGCTATCAAATGAAAAATAAAGATGGTATCATTATTTATGTGGGCAAAGCTAAGGATTTACATAAACGAGTTAATTCTTATTTTAATCGTGTTCAAAGTGGAAAAACGGCAAAATTAGTAAGTGAGATAGCGGATTTTACTTATATTGTTACCTCTAGTGAATTAGAAGCTTTTTTGCTTGAAATTAATTTAATTAAAGAATATGATCCAAAGTATAATATTTTACTTAAGGATGATAAAAGTTATCCTTATATTGAATATATAGAGCATCCTTATCCAAGACTTAAGGTTTCTCGTTATTTACATATTCGAAAAAAAGATCATAAAAAACTTTTTGGACCTTATCCTAATGCTTATGCAGCAAGAAGAATTGTTAATTTACTCAATCGTTTGTATCCTTTAAAAAAGTGTGAAGGAAATCCTAAAAAAGTTTGTCTTTATTATCATATTGGTGAATGTTTAGGTTATTGTGAAAAAAAAGTAGATCTTGAGCAACAAAAACAAATGCAAGAAGACATTTTAGGTTTTTTAAATGGAAATGATAAAATCTTAAAAGATAGAATTATGACTAAAATGAAACTTTTTAGTGAATCTTTAAATTTTGAAATGGCGTTAGAACTCAAAAAAGAATTAGATTATATGAATGTGGTTTTAGATCGCCAAAAAATTTCCTTGCAAGATTTTACGAATCGAGATGTGATTGGAACTTTTTTTGAAAATGGTTATATTTCTGTACAAATTTTGTTTTTAAGGAATGGGAAAATTGTGGGAGGACATACCGATATTTTTCCGATCGTTAGTGATTATTTAAGTGACATGGAAGATTATATTACAAAATTTTATGAAAGACATGAGATTCCAAAAGAAATTTTGATTTCAGAGGATTTACAAACAGAGGTATTGCAAGAATATTTTGAGCATAAGTTTTTTGTTCCTCAAAAAGGTCAAAAAAAAGAATTACTTTCGATGGCCATTAAAAATGCTAAGATTAACTTTGAAAATGAAATGGAATTAACAAGGAAAAAGGAATATTTTACAGAAGAAGCTAATGATGAATTAAGAAAAATATTGGGATTGGAGCTTTTGGATCGAATTGATCTTTTTGATAATTCTAATTTATTTGGGGATTGGTCTGTAAGCGGTATGGTCGTTTTTAAAAATGGAATTCCAGCTAAAAATGAATATCGTAAGTATAAAATGAGTGTTGAAAAAAATGATGATTATAATATGATGAGAGAAGTCATTTATCGTCGTTATCAAAGAGCTTTGGTGGAAAAAACTGAACTTCCTCAGTTAATTATTGTTGATGGTGGAATTGGTCAAATTCATGCTTGTAAAGAAATTTTAGATGAATTAAATTTGCAAATTAAGGTTTGTGGTTTAAAGAAAAATGATCGCCATCGAACAAATGATCTTTTGGATGGCGATACATTGGAAGTTATTGATATTCCAAAGGATAGTAATGTTTTTCATTATTTGACTCGAATGCAAGATGAAGTGCATCGTTATACCATTACATATCATCGTACGATTCGGAGTAAGGGGTCTATTAGTAGTGTATTAGACGGCATTCCTGGGATTGGCGTGAAAAGAAAAAAGGATTTAGTGAAAAAATTTGGCAGTGTGACAAAAATGGAGCAAGCATCAATTGAAGAATTAAATGAAGTTGTTCCTTTAGAAGTTGCGAAGAGTTTATATGATTATTTAAAAAGTAGAAAAAGTAGTCAATAAACCCAGAATCAACATCACCCCCAGAAGTGTGGGGATCGAAGGAGGAAGAGGAAGCGGAGGAGGGACGCAACGAAGGGAAG
>CANQFE010000046.1 GCA_947598285.1 uncultured Bacilli bacterium | reverse complement strand
TGATAACCCGCTAGAAAGTTCGCATACATTAAAGTAGTCGCGACAATTGTTTTCCCACTTCCCACATCACCTAATAAAAGTCTATTCATTCGTTTAGGGCTGGTTAAGTCTTTTAAACCATCCAAAATTCCTTTTTCTTGATCCTTGGTTAAGAAAAAAGGTAAGGAAGAAAGAAAAGCCTTTATTTTCTTTTGATCGACTTGTTTAGCAATGCCTACTTCCTGTTCTTTTAAATGTTTTAAATATTCAATTTTAAACATGAATTCAAAAAGTTCTTCATAAATCATTCGATTACGAGCCAGTAAAGTAAGATCCATCTCATTCGGAAAATGAACCTGCTGTAAGGATTCTTTTTTTGAAAGAAAAGAATGTTTTTTTAAAACTTCTTGAGGCAAAAGTTCTGGAAAATCTGTTACTTCTTGAAATGCATTGGCCATAATTTTTTCAAAAGTTTGTTTTTTGATTCCTTTTATCATATGATAAATTGGAACTATTTTGGTTTCTTTCAAAGGCGAAAATTTTATTTCATTTGCAGTAAAAGTATTTTTTTTCGCTTCATACTTTCCAATCATAAAAATTTCTTTTC
Source organism: uncultured Bacilli bacterium (assembly GCA_947598285.1). GTDB lineage: Bacteria > Bacillota_I > Bacilli_A > RF39 > UBA660 > Ventrenecus. Next base: position 10,302 of record CANQFE010000046.1, on the reverse strand, counting down.
CGATACTCATATGAGTTTTTAAATAAGCTCGATTAAATAATACCACTTTCATTTTTTTTCCAGAGGCTTCGGCGGTGAACCGTAAAATAGAAAAATTTTTTCGAAGATAAAATATTTTAGGAAGATCTGAAATCGTCGCATTTATCCCGATTACTACATCTTCTTGAGCATCAATTAATTCTTGAGGTTCTAAAACTTGATAACGATAAGGATAATAAGATAGAAGATCTTCAACACTATAAATACCAGCTTGATAAAAAGATTCTTGAACTTTTTCTCCAACACCTTTAATATGCATTAAATCCATCTGTATCACCTAACGATAGTATACTAAAAAGTAATCTAATTTACAAATTTATCCAAGAAAAAATCTATCTTCGAAAGATAGACTTTTAATATCCAAATTCGAAGAGTCTTTTAGTAAGACTCTTCTTAAAAGAATAAAAAGGGGTTGACTAGTGTGATACTAGCACCAATTCGCCTTCTAAAGTGAATTGGTGATTTATATACTAACCGAAAGAAGTCTTTTTGTCAACAAAAAATTTGCATTTTTTTTACTTTTTTTCTTCCTTTTTTTTCCAAGGTTTCATCAAGCAGAAAAGAATAAAAATAAACTGTATTTTTTAAAAAAACAAAACACATTTTTCTTTCTTTTTCACAGACAACATGAGTATGATTTCGGATAGCTAACACGATTAAATCTTCAGGATGACTGACTAAAATTTTTTCAGAAGAATCATTTGGTAAATGATTTACAAAAACAAGATATTCTTTATATTCCCTACAAAAATGATTTATTTTTTCCTCTATTTTTTTCTTTTTAAAAGGAATTAAAAATAAGGAAAGAATGAAAAAACAAAAGCCTAAACCAAAAGAAAGAAAAAAAGGAGGAGAAGATATTTCTTCTTTAGTAACTGGTTCATAATTTTCATCAAATTCCAAAATGGTATCATGGATAGGAATATCAATTTCAAGGGTGTCTTTCTTTTCTTCTAATGAAGCAATTTGATAAGTAAGAGGCATTTTAATTTTTAAGATGGCATTTAAATCAACATGATAAAGTGATTCATAAGAAGAGACTAAATCTTGATAATAAGAATAATCAAAAGAAATATCTTTCGAAAGAGTAAAAAAATTGGTTGTAATTGCTTCCTTTTTTGTTTCTTCATAAGGAATTGTTTTTGTCCAAATCTCTTTTTCTTCACCATAAATATCTTTTGTCATACCAATCAATTCAAATTCTATTTGATATTGATAATTTATTAGATAAGAATTTTTAGATTGAAAGTCATACTGAAAATGGATTTCACTTTTTAAAACGGATTTAGAAGGATAAAGAGTTTGTTTCGTTAAAATATCTGTTTGATAAAATGAATTTGGTTTTAAGGTTACTTTAACATCAGCATTCTTTTTTAATTCGTAAAAATCATCTTTTTTCATTATGAAAAAACAAAAGCTTCCCAAGAAAAAGAATAGACTAAGAAAAAGAAACAAATAAAATAAATTTTTCTTCAAAAAATCACTTCCTTTCTAAAAATGAATGAAGCCAAATTGCCGGCCAACCCATAGATTTAATGGAAAAAGAATAGATGCCTAAAATTTGACTAGGATGAACATAAAAGGAATCTGAAGAAGAATTTTGATCACCTTTCGTTTCATATAACACATCATGATAAGGACGAATTACTTTAATAACACGATGAACAATAAAATCAGAACCCAATCGATAAACTACAATTGTGTTTTCAGGAATTGCTTCTTTTTCTTCTGAAGAAATTTTATGAAAAATTACCACATCCCCTTTTTGAAAGACATTTGCCATACTATTAGAAACAATTGCAATAGGTTCATAATTCCAAAAGCCTAACATAAAACCCGCGAAAAAAAGAAAGAAAAGAAAAAAGAAAAGCAAAGGTTTGATAGAAGAAAGTCGTTTGAAATAAGATACTCCTTTCTTTTTCTTTTGATATGAAAAAAGAAGAATGAAAAAAAGAAAAGCAAGAAAAAGACTAAAGACACCTTGAGAAAACCAATTTAATTTTAAAGAAAAGGAAAAAAACAAAAGAAAGCAAATGAGAAAAAAGCGAAATAATAAGGTTGGATAGCGATGATAAGCAAAATAAGAAAAAAGCAAATGAAAAGAAAAAAGAGGGATGATAGTAGAAGAAAAATAAGAAAATAGTTGAATACGGTTTTCTAAAGAAAAAAGATTAGAAAAATTGATATCAAGAAAAAAGAGACCAAAAGTATAGAAAAGGCATAATTTCTTTTTCTGGTTTGGATAAATTACGAAATATCGAAATATTTCTTCACCAAAAAGTGGAAATAATAAAGGAATAATATTTTTAGAAAAAGAAAGTGAATAAGAGTTTGTTGTCGTGCCAAAGAAAATGGATAAAAGGAAAAAAAAGAGAAAAAAGAAAAGAAAAAAGGAAATGGGAATCGAAGGGAAAATACGAGTATAGCGTAGATAACGAGGGAAAAAAAGAAGGAAAAAACTAATTCCTATCAATGGAAAAAGAAAAAATTGCCAAAATGATGGGAAAAAAATTTGAACTATGAAAGAGAGAAATAAAATGAATAAAAAGCCAAAAAAGTAATATTTTTCATTCATAAAATCAACTCTTTTCAAAAAGAAACTTTATTTTTGAATGTATTCAATGAATCCACTAATTGTACTTGTTTTTTCCTTTGGATTTTCGATGGTATCTTCATTATACTTTACTTGAACTGTAAAAGTGGTATTTTCATGGGCTTTTAACTCATAAGCTAAAGGAGATGTTTCATAAGAAATTGCTTCACTAGAATCTTTTCCTTCCTTAAAAATCGTATTATTTAAAACGGCATCTAAATTACCGTTATTTTGAACAGTAATTTCGTAAGTAATGGAATCTCCAGGCTTATTTAACTTTGCTGAAAAATTCATTGTTGTATCGGTGTAGGAAGGTATGCCAGCATCGCAGCCTTCACAAATGGAAATTGCCTCAATATCAGTAATCAAAATATCCCATTCTCCGGTAATCTCAGCTGTTCCTTGAAAACTAAGACTTGTTGAGAAAAAAGAATAACCAGTTGCCATAAAAAGAATTATGAAAGCAAAAAGAAACAAGGGAAATAAGTTTCTTTTTTTCAAATTAATCACCTTTCTTATTAAAAGATTCATGAATCCCTGCTATAGTTTATGCGTAATCCAAAAAGAGGTGAATAAAGTAAAAAAAAAGAAGATTATTCACCTTCTACAACTTCTTCTGGAATAGGATCCATTAATTTAACTTGTGATAAAACATAATCTGTTTCCGTTCTTTGAAATAAATATTCATAAGTGGTTCCATAATTTAAAGATTCATCAATTGTATCACTATTGAAATCGCCTACTAATGTATCATCCATCCGATAAAGTTTATCATCGACTTTTTTCAAAACATTAACATGCATGATTACATTAGAATCTGCATCATAAGTATAACCAATCATTCTTGAATAATAGTTTTCTGATTGACAAGCATTCGTGTTAGATAAATCATCAATGGAAACAACATCGCCAACACCAATATTCCAAACCAAAGCTCCTGTACAAGCTTCTGTTAATTCAGAGTACATTCCCATAGCTTCTTCTGGTTCAACATCTTGATAAATTTTATTATCAGAGACAGATGGATCAAATGAAGGCTTTTTCATTAAAGATACCACTAAAACGGCAACAACAACAATTAGTAGAACTCCACCGATTACACTAATAATAAGCACCTTTTGCTTTTGATTTAAATTTTTTTTCTTCTTCATAATTAACTATCCCTCGTATTCTATTAATAGTATACCAAAAAAAACAAAAAAGAAAAAGAATATTTTTACATATTCTAATAATTTTCTGCTTTAATTTCCATAAAAGCTTGAGGATGCTTACAAACTGGACAAACACTTGGAGCTTTTTCGCCAACATAAATGTGTCCACAATTACGGCAAATCCACATTTTTTCTTCACCACGTTCAAAAACTAAATGATTTTCAATATTATCAACAAGTTTCAAATAACGTTCTTCGTGATGTTTTTCAATTTCTCCGACACTTTCAAAAAGAAAAGCAATTTCATCAAAACCTTCTTCATGAGCAACTTTAGCAAACTCTTTGTACATATCAGTCCACTCATAATTTTCACCACTTGCAGCATCTTTTAAATTTGTTAATGTATCTGGAATATCACCATCATGTAATTGTTTAAACCATAACTTAGCATGTTCTTTTTCATTATTAGCTGTTTCCTCGAAAATCGCTGCAATTTGTTCATAACCTTCTTTTCTTGCTTTTGATGCATAGTAAGTATATTTATTACGAGCCTGACTTTCTCCGGCAAAAGCAGCCATTAAGTTACTTTCTGTCTTACTGCCTTTTAATTCCATTATTTTCTACCTCCTAAACAACTTAATTGTATCAAAAAGAAAGGAAAAAGTAAACTAACAAAAAAGAAAGAATTACTCTTCCTTTTCATTTAATTGGGATTTTAATCGATTTGTTAATTCAATAATTAATTTAGAATCACTTACTTTTTCAACATAACACTCATTTTCTTTTTTGATTTCTTTTAAAATGGCAACATTAGATTCGATAATTTGTTTTTCTTCATCCATGCCCATCACTAAAAAGTAACGATTTTCTTGATACATAGTTTCATTTAAAACCATATATTTTTCATCAGTATCTAAAGTAATCACTGTATTGATTTTAATTTCCATCATTCATACTTCCTTCCAATAAATCATTGAAACTAATGTAATCGGTGTCATCAAAATCATTCATAATATAATCTTCTTTTAAAGGATCATCATCAACGGAAACAGGTTCAGGAATATCTACTTTTGGCTCATTTTCTTCTTTTGTTTCTTCACTTTCTTCCTCTAAAGGTTCTACTTTGATGACCTTATATAAATGCGTATTTTCAGCTTGATTTCTTGGTGGATAAATGATTTCTTCTGAATGTTCAGTTTCACTTGGTTCTTCTTTTGGAATCTCTTCTTTTTCCTCTTCCAAAATAGGTTCAGTAGTGTTTTCTTCTTTTAAAACTTCTTTTTCTTCCATTAATTTATCATCTTCAAAAATAGGTTCAATAGAAAAATCCTCTTTCTTTTCTTCTTCTTGATTTTCTTGAGCATCTTCTAAATCAATTCGATAATCTTTTAAATTTACAGGTTCTTCTTCTTTTTTGATTTCTTCTTCTTTTCCATCAAGAGAACTTAAAGTTATTTCAATCTCATCATAAATTTCATTTGGTGTTGTTTGATATTTTTTACGATGTTCAATTTTTAGAACTTCATCAGATAACTTCTTAAGCTCACTTTTATCTTTTTCAACTGCCAAAATATCAGTAGTTGATGTTTCATACATTTTCTTTTTCTTGATATGTGAAATTTCGTCTTTCATCGCTTTTAGTTCATCCGTTAAAAAAGAAAGGGCTTTTTCTTCAAGTTCTTTAGAAATTTCAACAGTTTTTTCTAAATCTTTTTCATAAGAAGCAATCACTTCTTCTACTTGTTCTAATTCTTCACATTTATGATGAAAAGCGGCATTTAAACTTGCTTTTTTCTTTGGTGATTTATAATCATTATTTTCATCCATAACTTTTTTATATTCATCAATCTCAACTTTTAACTTTTCTTTCATTTCTTTGGCATTTGTAATTAATTGCATTAATTCTTGAACTTCATCAATATCCATCTTACGAATTTTGTTATTTAATTCTTCTTTTTCTTTTTCTTTTGCTTCTATTTGACGTTCTAAATATTGCATTCTTGATTCTAAGAAAGTAGCATCAGAGCCATCATATTTTTTGGTATCAATTGTATTTGAAAATTCATCTCTTCGTTCTTTGGCATCTTCTAAAATCTCATCTAACTCTTCATAACGAAAATCCATATAAGGTTTTGCATTCACAATAGTTACTAATTCTTTTACTTTTGCTAAAGCACTTGTTCGATCATCACTAATTAATAAATCAATCGCATCATGGCCAATATAAGCTGGATCAGTAATAATTTCTAATCTTCTTTTTTCTAATTTTTCCAAATTTTCTTCAAATTCTTCTAAAGTTTGCTCATCTCTTTTTTTGGCTGCTACATCAACATATGTATCTGGCGCTTCCAAAAAAGCTTTTGTTTCTTCTAATTTAAGAGAATCTTTCTGCATTTTTTCTTCTAAATCAAAACGAGATTCTCCATAACTTTGCAACCGATTAGCAATTTGTTCATAAGCCTTTCTTTTTACATGAAGTCTTGTTTCATTTGCTTTGATTTCTTTTGTAGTAGAATCAATCAAACCTTCATAAAAAGTATAAACCGATTTATCTTTACTTCCAATTGTTTTTATCTTTAACTCTAAAGAATCTAAAAAACGTTTCGAAGTTTCAATCTCATTTTCTAACTCTAAAATCATTTGATGATATTCTTCTTCTTCTTGTGAAACTTTTTCAATTTCGGAAAGAATTTCATTTAAAGATTTTTCATAGCCATCTAATTTATTTTCTAAACCAATTTTAATATTTTCATCAATAATTCGATCACTAGAATTTAAGTATTTATTTCGTTCCATGCTTTTTTGTAAGCGTGAAATTTCATTTTTTTGAGAAGTAATTTCTGATTCTAAAACATTTAATTCTTCTTTTAATGGTTCATAGTGATTATTTGTATCACTCATCTCAACTAAAAAATTTATTTTTTCTATAATTTCTTTTTGCATAAAAGATCAACCTCTCTTTTATTCTTATTCTTTTCCAATATAATCATAACAAAAAAAACTTCTGTTGTAAATCAGAAGTTCTTCGAAAATTTAATTTTTTGATGAGACCATTTCATAAGTAGTTCCTTCTCTGGTGTCTTTTAGAATAATCCCTTTCTTTTGTAATTCTTCACGGATTTCATCTGCTAAAGCGTAATTTTTAGCTAATTTTGCTTGATTTCGTTTTTCAATTTTCTCTAAAATATATTGTTTTAATTCTTCATCTACTTGCTCTTTCTTACTCAAATCTAAAGATAAAACTTGATCCCAAGCTTCAATTAAAGCATATTTTGTAGAATCATTTACTGAACTTTTTAATAAATCATAGATTAAAGTTAAAGCATTAGCTGTATTTAAATCATTTTCTAAGCATTCACGAAACTTAGCATCATATTCTTGAAATATGTCTTGTTGTATTGGCCCTTCATTTTGCAAGCTTTGCACTTTTTGTTTTAATTTTTGATAACTTGTTGCAGCATTATCCAAAATCTTATAACTAAAGACAAGTTGCTTTCGATAATGGCTTTGTAAACATAAGAAACGGAAAGCTAAAGGATCATAGCCTTGCTCTTTTAACAAACTAACTGTTAAAGTGGCTCCTTTACTTTTACTCATTTTTCCAGATTCATCCATCAAATGTTCATTATGAAACCAATAATTACACCATTTATGTCCTAAATAGCCTTCACTTTGAGCAATTTCATTCGTGTGATGAGGAAAAATATTATCGACTCCACCACCATGAATATCTAAATATTCTCCACAATAATGCATAGAAATTCCTGAACATTCAATATGCCAACCTGGATATCCAACACCCCAAGGACTATCCCATTTTAATTCTTGACGATCAAACTTCGACTTTGTAAACCATAATACAAAATCTGCTTGATTTCTTTTATTATTATCTTCTTCAACGCCTTCACGGACCCCGACAACCATATCATCAATTTTATGATTGGTAAGTTGATAGTAATCATCTAATTTAGAAGTATCAAAATATACATTACCACCTGCTTGATATGCATAACCCTTTTCCATTAATCTTTCAATAATTTTAATATAATCATCAATATGCTCGGTAGCTGGAGCTACTACATCTGGAACTCGACAATTTAAATACTTAAAATCTCTAAAAAATACATCAGTATAATATTTCGCAATTTCTAAGACACTTTTATTTTGAGCTTTAGCACTTTTTACCATCTTGTCTTCGCCAGAATCACTGTCACTAGTTAAATGCCCAACATCCGTAATATTCATGACTCTTAAAACATCATATCCAAGATATCTTAATGTTTTATCTAATATATCATGTCCCACATAATTACGCATATTACCAATATGAGGATCATGATAAACCGTAGGTCCACAAGTATAAAATTTTACTTTTCCTTCTTCATTGGGAATAAATTCTTCAATTTTTCTTGTTAAAGTATTATAAATTTTCATTTAATACACCTTCTTGCTTTACTTATTATAACATAAATATATGTTTTTTATAAAAAAATAGTTCTTCTCTAGCGAAGAACTATTTTCACATTTCCTTTGCTTTGACCAAAAGAAACAAAAAATTTTTGTAATAAAAGCCTTTCCTTCTAAATTGTGCACGAAAAGAGAAAAAAATATTTATTACGAGAGTTATTCTAACACTCTTGAAGCGAAAACGCAAGAAAGTTTTCAAAGAAAAAGAATTCTTTCCTAGAAAAAATCCTTTTATAAATACTCTACAATCGCAACATTCTTCGCAAGTTTTTCCACTAAATCTTCCCGATCATATTTATTAAAAATATCTTCAAAGTTACTATGATCAATTAAAAATAGTTCATAATATTGAAAGAAAATATCTTTCATATTTTTAACTCCTATTTCTTGCAAATATTCTAGATTAGCTTTGACTAATCTCTTATTCTTAGCTAATGTTTCTAACATCACATCGGCAACAGAATTTTGAAATGTTTGAATTTCCTCTTTTGTGAATCCTAATTTTTCTAAATATTTCATCGACTTCCTCCGAAAGAATGCTCTTTCAAATACATCACTGCTTGTTGATACAATACTTCAGGATTTTTTAAAGATTCCATAACTTCTGGCATAGAAGTTTCAAAGTAACTCCAGACCTCTGGTAATTCATTTCCAATTTGGCATAACCTTGAAACGGAACGAATATCATAAATATAAATTCCATGCTTTTCACAAAAATCAGTGACATCAAAATCTTTAGAAAACTCTCCATTAATTAAGGCCATTGCTTTTCTTTGAAAAGTCATTGGTTCTTCTGCATTATTTTGTTCGATTGTTTTAATTAACTTTGTTTCTTGCATTCTTACGCCTCCTTAATATGCGATAAATGGAATTTCTTTTGGATCCATTCCTGTCATCTTTAATTTTTCAACAGCTTGCTCTAAATCTTCATAATTATATTTCATAAGAACACTAGGGTTCAAATAAATGTCTTTCATTTCTTTTCCTAAACTAAGAAGGTATTCTACTTTATTTTTAAGATCTGGATCATAGAATAATGCAACATGATTAATATAGATATCATTATCCACACCTTTGTTTTTTAAATAATGAATGTTAGATACAACAACATTTCGATCAAAATGAGCCATTAAATCATCTATTTCTTCACTGGTAAAATCTAAATAATCAATGCCTTCTTCTTTTAAAATATCTAAAATTTCTTTATCCGCATTTTCTTCTTCAAAAGAAGGGACATCACTATAGTTAACAGGTTCTTCTTCTTTTTCATTATCTTCTTCTACCATTGTTTTGGCTTCTTGAATAACTTCAGAAATTGATTTTCCTGATTTTTCTTTAGATTTTACTTTTTCATCATATTTAAATAAAGCATCTTCTGGGAACATTAATATCTTAGCTGTTTCTCTTTGCTCTTCTTCATTAAAGCCAAATTCTTCCAACAATGATGTAATAGAATCTCTTGTAATATTAATATGACCAGATAAAGCTAATTCAAAATATTCATTTAATTTTTCCTGGTTTGCCATCGCAGCATCTCTTCGAATTCCTAACTCTTCAATTGTTGTAATTGCTGAATCCATTTCTTTTTCCACTTTCACAAGTTCATCTTCAGCTTTTTTGGTATCACGTTCTACGTTTTCGATTGTTTTAGGAAGATTACGATCTAATTTTTCTAATAATAACTTTGGATCAAAATCAATACGCAACTGAGATAAAACAGTTTCATAATCTTCACGATGAATTCCTTGCAATGTTTCTTTTAATTTTTCACCTTGTTCTTGCAACTCTTCTCGTTGTTTTTTTAATCCTGTAATATTTTTTTGTAATGTTGCTTTTTCTTCTGTAGTTCTTGCTTTTGTTTCTTCAGCTTTTTCTTTTTGACGATCCATTTCTTTTAAGATATCACTATCAGAACCACGTAAATTATATAACTTATCCAATAAATTCTCTGTATTCACTGTCATATGTCAGCCACACTCCCTTTATTCTGTGATAATTATAGCAAAAGTTGTTTTTTTTGTAAATAGTTTGTCTAAAAATATTTTAGATATT
>CANQFE010000045.1 GCA_947598285.1 uncultured Bacilli bacterium | reverse complement strand
ATACAAAATTTGCCAAAAAAATAACCATTTTATAATGGTTTCCACAAATTTCTTATTTCAAAACTGATAAATTCCCGGGCGTTCCTTTAAAGGAAGAACATTATGTTAGTTACGATTTTACAACTATTACAGAAGCTGAAGTGGAGACAAGGGCTCAAGAGGTAGAAGAGGCTTGTAGAAATTATTTGAATCCAGAAGAACAAGCAGCAGAAGGAAAAGCGAAAGTCTTGGAAAAAGAAAATTCGTAGAAGAAAAACTCGTTTTCTATTCATGAAAATGAGTTTTTTATTTTATCTTGTGATATAATCAACATAAGATAGGAGTTTATTATGAAAGAAGAAAAATATAAAAGTAGTGGTAAAAAAAGAATGGATAATAAAGTCAAAATAGTATTTCTTCTCGTATTTTGTTTCCTTCTTTTTTTGATAATCCTTGCTTTTTTCCTTTTTAATCGAGAAAATGAAAAGAAACATCAACCATCTATTTCTTCTGGTGTATTCTTAGTTTCTCAGAATACTTATGTAGGTTATGATTACCAAGAAAGTTTTAAGGATAAATATTTTGTTGTCAAAGATGATCACTTAGGAATGATTGATTCCAAAGGTAATATCGTACTTGATTTTCTTTATCCAGCGAATGCTCGTTTATTTATAGGAAAAGATGCTTTTGTGATCGAGTCTGATGGAAAATATTATTTATACGATAAAGATTTAAACTTACTACTTGTTTCTGATCATAAGATTGATTTATGGGAGGATCTAAAAACAGAAGAAACTTACTATACTCTTGATGATACTCTCTATAATCTAAAAAAAGAAGTAATCTATAAGGCTGAATCATTGAGTGAATTTCCAGCTTTGGCTAAAGTTGATAACTATTTATTTGTGACAAGCTTTGCAGAATCTAAGCTTTTAAACCTTCAAACCGGGGAAGAAATAAAGGTTAGTGCCTTCGTAGCATATCCTGAATGTCTATATGGAGTCTCTACGGAAGATAAAAAATTCTATCTATATGATTTCGATGAAAACAATTTGAAAACGTATTCTATTATGGATACTTCTAAGGTAAAAAATTCCGTTGGATACTCTTTACAAGATGAGGAGGGGAAGGAATATTTTTATACCGAGGAATATGGTCTAGTGAACAAACAAGAAGGAATAAAAGCTGGTTCTTATCAGTTAGATTTTAAATCTTGTAGTAACGGTTTTCAAGTTTATGATCTAAAGGGAAATCTTTTAAGTAAGGAATGTTATGAGACTTACAGTTACTGGGAATCCTTAGATGTAATTGTTTTAGAAAATGAGAATGCTCATCATTTTTTACATGATGGTTCTATTTTAGAAGATCTTCAAGAGAATACTGTAGAGGGAAAGTATATAGGTAGTGTTGATTCAAAAGATGATACCTTCCATCTATTTACTTGGAATGGCGAAGAAGTAAAAGATAATCCTTGTTATTATTCTTTGCGTTATGAAGATGATGATACTTATCTTTGTGATGATGGTTCTAAACAATTTTTGGTTGATGAAAATCTTCAAAAGAAATCTGATTCTTATGATGAGATTTCTTGTATCGAAGGGGATACAGATTATTGTATTTATACAGTAAATAACAAGATGGGACTTTTATGGAACAATGAAGTTATTTTACCGGCAATATACAATAATATGTTTGTGAATTATGATAATCATCAAATCATTGCAGAAAGTTTATGGCAATTTGATGTCTTTTCTTATACAGACACTACTTCTGATAAAGCTTTAGAAAAAGAAGAAATCCATTTATCGTTTGCGAAACCATATGATACCATCAGTACTTCTTCTATGATAAAAAAATATAATCTCTCAAAAGATACAGATATCATTTATGCCAATGAAGAATTGTTTAAAAAGTATGCTTATGTTGTCGAAAATAATAGTAAGTTAGGTTCTTATAAGCAACAAGTAATGAATCTTTTTTCAGAAGTTGCTCTCAATAAAGAATATTTAGAGGAAAATGCTTTTCTATATTCTTTGAAACAATTATCCATCACGAAAACAGATCATTTAGAAGAAGAATGTGTAGATGGTTTTTATAATCGCTATGAGAACACGATAGAGCTATTGTCAGATGATGATTATACTCTTTATCATCAATTCACTCATTTCGTAGCTTCTGCTATGAATCATAGCTTTTTTACAGATGTTTTTAAATGTGGAGATCAATACCTATCTACTTTACAAATTCTTCAATTAAATGCTTTACAGTCTAAGGACTGTCAATATTGGATATCTGAAGAGCCAAGCTTTTTACTAGAAGGTGGAGCAGAGTATTTTGCAGCCAATTATTTCAATCAAAAACTTTTAAAGAATTACTATGTTCAAACCAATATTTTGGGAGCATTAACGTATCTTTATGGATATGATACTATGAATGCTATTTACTTTGATGCCCAAGAAGGGATTTATCACTTATTTATGCTTTTTCAAAAGGCAGGAGTTAGTATAGAAGACTATCGGAAATTTTTAGAGATTACCAGTCCTAATCACACTTTATTGGAGTCAGAAGTTTTCTTCCTTACGGATACTTTGCTAAAAATGTATGAAAAAGAAAAGAATGAGAAATGGTATTTAGATAAAGAGTTTAGTGAGATTATTCGTTTTCTAATAGGTTCTAATACGGTCAAAGAATCTTATACAACACGGTATCAAGAGTATCAAAAGTTAGATCGTAATTTTCTTGAAAAGTATGAAAAATTATTGGATTTGAAAGAAAAAAATTGGACCATTCTCGATTGTTCTTATTTGAAGGCTAAGGATGGCTCTTATGTGATTTTAAAAATTCAAGATGATGAAAAAACAGTACTATATGATGTTGTAAAATATGATTTTAAGCAAGATAAAGAAATAGATAGTAAAATTTTTAAATCTTGAAAGAAAAAAGAAAGAGGTGACGCATGTACGATGTCATTGTGATTGGAGCAGGACCAGCCGGATTAACGAGTGCTCTATATTTGGCGAGAGCTAATAAAAAAGTTTTAGTGTTAGAAGCTAAAAGTTATGGTGGTCAAATTTTAAATGCGAGTAGGATTGAAAATTATCCTGGTATTCTCTCTATTACTGGTTTTGATTTTGCTACGAATCTTTATCAACAAGTAAAGAACTTAGGGGTAGAAATCAAATATGAAACCGTTTTACGAGTAGAAAGAACAAAGAAAGTAATTACAAAAAATCAAGAATATCAAGCTAAAGCTGTAATTCTTGCAACCGGATCTGTTCCTCGTAAATTGCAGTTAGAAAAAGAAGAAGATTTCCTTGGACATGGTATCTCTTATTGTGCTACTTGTGATGGAAATTTTTATCGAGGAAAGGTAGTAGCAGTAGTAGGTGGTGGAAATACAGCTTTGGAGGATGCCTTATATCTATCGGATATTGCTTCTAAGGTTTATTTGATTCATCGGCGGGAATCTTTTCGTGGTGAAGAAAAATATGTGGAACAGTTAAAAGATAAGAAAAATATAGAATTTTATTTCAATGCTACGATTGTTTCTTTAAATGGAGAAGAGGCACTAGAGAGTATTACTCTTTTGCAAAATCAAACCATGGAGACAAAAGTTGTCGATGGATTATTTATCGCTATTGGACAAGAACCTCAAAATGATAGGTTTCAAAATGTAGTAGATTTAAATGATTTGGGATATATTGTATCTCATGAGGAAGTTCTAACAAAGACTCCTGGAATCTATGTTGCTGGAGATGCTAGAGAAAAAGAACTTCGGCAACTTACTACAGCTATCAGTGATGGAAGCCTTGCAGCAACAGTTGCCCTTAGAGAAATACAAGAAAAAAACTAAATTTCAATCGAAAAAGGAAAAGCGGTGAGAGATTTGGAAACTTCAGATAAGAAGAAGAAATCTGTTTTTAAAATTATGGTATATTCTTTTTTCCTTCTTTTCCTGATAGGAATGATTTGTATTTTTGGCATAAATGCTTATGTAGTCGCTAGTACCAAAAAGCAAATTCTTTCTGAGGAGAAATGGCAAGGCATAAAGAATTTTGATTGTATTCTGATTTTAGGTGCTGGTATTTGGGGAGATAAACCTAGTCCTATGTTACAAGATCGTTTGGATAGGGGAATTGAACTATATCAAAAGGGAATAGCCCCTAAAATCCTTGTGAGTGGAGATCATGGTCGAGCGGATTATGATGAAGTAAATATTATGAAAAACTATATTGTTCAAGCGGGAGTTCCATCCGAAGATATCTTTATGGATCATGCTGGTTTCTCTACTTATGATAGTATTTATCGGAGTAAACATATTTTTGAAGTTAATCGCATGATTATTGTAACGCAGAAATATCATTTATATAGAGCCTTATATATCGCTAATCAATTAGGGATAAAAGCTTATGGAGTTCCTACCGTTTCTAAGAAATATTCTGGTCAAACGTATCGTGACTTAAGAGAGATATTTGCTCGTGATAAAGATTTTGTCAAAAGTATTTTAAAACCATCTTCGAAATATTTAGGAGATGTGATTCCTGTTTCAGGTGATGGAAATATTACTAATGATGAAGCTTTTTCAGAAATAGGATGAAAAAAAGTTTGTTCTTTTAAAAAATAGGTAAATAAAGGAGAGATAGAAAATGAATAGAAAATTTATAATCAAGCAATGCAAACATTGCATGTCAACTGTAAAAGTAATCAAAGAAAGTGATTGTGATATCATGTGTTGTGGAGAGGCGATGAGAACGCTTACTCCCAATTCTTTCGATGCCGCAGTAGAAAAACACGTTCCTAGTTATGAGAGAAAAGAGGATAAAATTATCGTTACTGTGAATCATGTTATGGAGGAAGATCACTATATCGAATGGATTGGGATGTCTTCTTCTTCACAAGACTACATGGTATATTTGAATCCAAAGGAAGAAGCGAAAGCAGAATTTCCTTATCTTCCAGGATCTACTCTTTATGCGTATTGCAATAAACATTCTTTGTGGAAAAAAGAAGTAGAGTAGAGAATTTCAGAAAAACAACGTAAGATTTTGCTTTAGATAGAAATCATATGAATATTGGGTGAATGAATTGGAAAATAGTAAGAAAAAGCAAAAATTAGGATTGGACAGTATGTTCTGGTTATTTTTATTAGGAAGCATTCTTGGCTGGATTTTGGAAGGAATTTTTACCTTATTGGTGGATGGCGAGTTTATTAATCATTCTGCTTTAGTAATAGGACCATTCGATATTTGTTATGGAATTTGTGCCTGTGCTCTAACTTCCTTGTTATATAAATATAAAGACAAAGGAATACCATATTTGTTTTTGATAAGTTTCTTTTTAGGATCTGTTTTAGAATATGTTATGAGTTGGGGCATGGAATTTGTCCTTGGCTTTTCTGCCTGGGACTATAGTGGAATGTTTCTCAATGTCAATGGCCGAGTTTGTTTTGTCATGTCTTGTTTGTGGGGAATTCTTGGCATTGTTTGGATTCACTATATTTATCCTTATATGGAAAAAGTTATTCATAAAATTTCTAAAAAAGCAGGTAAAAAATGGATTATTCTTGTATGTATTTTTCTCCTTTTCGATTTAGCTCTTACAATTAGTGCCATTGTTAGAGCAAGAGACTGGGAAAAGGGAATCCAACCAAGAAATGCTTATGAGAAATTTTTAGATTCTACCTTTAATAAAGATTATCTGTATAATATGTTTAATAATAGTTGGAGTGAGTAAATGAAAATTTTAATATTATCTTGTAGTACTGGTGGGGGACATAATTCCTGTGGAAAATATATGAAAAGTGAATTTAATGCCAACAATATAGAATGCGACTTTGTGGATTATTTTCATATTTTAGATGATAAATTATCAAAAAAAATAGAAAACTTATATTTAAAGGCTGTAAGCGGTAACGGAAAAATTTTTCGGGATGTCTATAAGTTAGGAGAAGTTTACAATAAAGTAAATTTAAAAAGTCCTGTCTATGAGTTAAATAAATTAGCACGACATAAAGTAGCAGAGTTTATCACAGAAAATCATTATGATGTGGTAATCTGTCCCCATTTATTTCCAGCTATGGCGATTACGGCATTAAAAAAGGATCATTTTGACATTAAATTAATCAATGTGGCAACAGATTACACCAATATTCCTTTTTGGAATGAAACGAATCCTGATTATTTTGTCATCCCTCATGAATCTTTAAAACAAGAATTTATCGATAAGGGAATTGATGAAAAAGTTTTATTACCAATCGGTATCCCGGTATCAACTAGTTTTTTAGAAAAGAAAAGTAACTTACTTTTGAAAAAAGATAAGCCTAATATATTAGTTACTTCAGGAAGTATGGGATTTGGTAATTTAACAGAAATTGTGCGGGAATTGTTGATTCAACTGGATGCTTATGTCATTGTTATTTGTGGCAATAATAAAAAATTACAGGAATCTTTATCGGCTATCCAAAATCCTCATTTAATCGTGAATGGTTTTGTGGATAATATGAGTGATTATATCAAAGAATGTGATGTTGTGTTAACAAAACCAGGAGGCCTTACGAGTACGGAAGTCGCTATTTTAAATAAACCAATGATTCATATTATGCCAATTCCTGGCGTTGAAAATTATAATGCGAATTTCTTTGCCAAGAATCATTTGAGTTTAGTATCGCATACGATAGAAGAGGTTGTAGAAAATACTAAAAAAATATTGGAAGATCAAAACTTATGTGCAGAAATGATAGAGAGTCAAAAAAGAGTAATCCATAAGACTGCCGCCAAAGACTTAGTAACTTTTGTAAAAGAAAAAATCTATTTTTCATAGAGAAAGCACACCTTTTTTATAGGCGTGCTTACTTTTTATAAGAATCCAAATATTCTAAACCATATTGTATTTTTTCTTCTGCTTTAATAGCATGAATTCCGCCAGAAGAAATGGTAATAGCTTTGTTAAATTCAAAGTCATCGTTGAAACTTAATACTTCTGTGGGAATATTTTTATTGATTAAGAATATGTCTTTTCCAAATTGATAATCAATGAGATCTCTTGGATGGGGTTTTAAATAAATCACGTATTCCTTTTGAAATTTTTCAATAATATCTTGATAAACTTTTTTTTGAATATCTTCACTTGAAACTAATTTATCTTTGTATAATGGTTGGGTTAAAAGAATTAGTTTTTTCTTACTTGTATTTAAGTGTAGATCCTTTTCAACAAAAATATCATAAATTAACATCTTTTCTTTTTCTGTTAAGGATTCGAAAAGTTATTGTCTAGGTACTTCTTTTACTTTTTTATGTTTTAAAGACACAATAGATTTATTGTTTACTTCAATATCTATGGCATATTTTGATTGTCCAAAATAATAATAACCACGATGTAAAAATCTTTTACTGAAAGCATCTTTTTCCTTTTTCCAAAATAATTCCATTTTCCGACGAAAATTATTCGTTTGGGGTTTCGGATTCATTCTTTCTAGAAAATCTTTTAAAAAATGGAACGTGTCTAAACCGTCTTCGATTAAGTGATATTTTATTTTTTTATCCATTAAATAAGCTCCTAGAGTAGTCCAATCATTGTAAATATATATATCATCGTAATTTTGAAAAGGGATGTTGTATTTCTGTTCTACTAAATCAATTAATTCCTCTTTTCGAAAATAGATGTATTCTATATTTCGCTCATAAAATTTTTTAACTAATCCTACTTCATCATAGATATTTATTTCTTTAAAAAGATTGAATTTTTTTAATCTTTTGGCAAATTTTTCTACATCTGGAATGGTGTTTTGAAGAATTAAAGAACTTTCATCAGAGGATTTTAAAGTTTTTAAGATAGTGATTAAAGTGTGGTAATAAGTAGCACAAATATATATTTTTTTTCTCATCATTCCATACCCTTAGTTTTTTTTAAAAACTTTTTTAGCTTTTGTAAATCTTCTGGGGTATCGATGTCAAAAGAACTATCTTTTGGCATAATATAAGCATATAAATTATCATTTAAACTAGTATCCAAGGTTAATTCTTCGATTTTATTGATGTAAATTGCCCCATTTACTTTGAAATAGTCTTTGAAGTCTTGTCTTCTAACTGTACTACTTTCCTTTAAAATAGGAATTAAGCAATGATTTTCATCCATGGATCTTATTAAAACAGGATTTTCTTCTACTTTAGAAACACTTACGAGAGAAGAATAGTTAGAGTTTAATAAAGATTCAATGGCTTCATCAATTTCGTTACCAGTTCTTAAAGGAGAAGTTGGTTGAAGGATGATTACGTAATCAAAAATCATGTCTAATTCTTGTAATTTTTGAATGGAAAACATTACTGCTTCAATGGTTTTTGAAGTGTCTGTAGCTAAGGATTTATCTCTCATAAAGGGAACAGAAGCACCATAAGATAGGGCAGTTTTAGCAATCTTAGGACTATCCGTTGAAACATAAACATAGTCAATATATTGGGAATTTTTAGCTGCTTCAATGGTATAAGCAATCAGAGGTTTTCCTAATACAGAAATGATATTCTTATTTTTAATTCCCTTAGATCCGCCACGAGCAGGGATTAAGGCAAGTATTTTTTTCTTTTTGTACATACTATTTTCTCCAATCTAAATCTTGAAATTGTTTTTGAATTGGAATTTCCCAAATCTTGGGATTTTCTAGAAAATCCATAAATTTTTGAGTACTATTTCCTTTTCCAAAAACTTGAGAAGGATATCGATATTGATCTATTTTTTTCATATTTTCTAAAATAGCCGTTTCTTCGATATCACAGGGAATGATACTTTTATCTTTATCAGAGTGGTATCTTCCAGATTGTCTTGTTCCCAAATCAATAGAAGGAACTCCATAAATAGGAGCTTCGCGAACTCCAGCACTAGAATTTCCAATCATGAAGTCACAATTCTTTAATAAAGTTAAAAATCTTTCAAAACGAATGGATGGAAATACTTTAAAATGATGATTCCCAGCTAATCTTTCTAATTCTTGTTGAATAATTTCTGTACCTGAATCATTATTTGGAAAAATAACAATATAATTTTTTTTACTTTTTATGAGAGCATCTAGAACGGTTTGAATATCTTGCTTTAAACGATAGATTTCTGTTGTTACGGGGTGAAAAATAAAAATACTATACTTTTTAAAAGAAATATCATAACTTTTTTTGACATCTTCTAAGGATGGTAACTGATTCGATAACATGACATCAATATCTGGAGAACCAATAATCTGAATGGATTCTTCTTTTTCACCAAGCTGGATGACTCTTTTTTTAGCTTCTTCATTTGCCACTAGATGAAGATGAGAAAATTTTGTAACGACGTGTCTAATGGTCTCATCTATCGTTCCACTGATTTCACCACCTTCGACATGTGCTACTTTTATGTTTAGAAAGGAGCCGACAATAGCTCCTGCTAGAGCTTCTAGTCTATCTCCATGGACAACGATTAAATCAGGGTTAATGCTTTTGACATAATCCCTAAAAATTTGAATGGTTTTTGATAATGTTTTTAACATATCATTTTCTTTATAACTTTGGTTACTTGCTTTGTAAATGTTTTTAAATTTTTCTTTTTCAATTTCGATATAGGTACTACCATATTCATCCATTAAATGCATACCCGTAACAAATATAAAACATTCAAAGTCTTTACTAGTATCAACCGCTTTCATCAAAGATTTTAATTTTCCAAAATCAGCTCTTGTCCCTGTTAAGAACACTATTTTTTTCATAATTTCAATCCTATCTATTCTTGAATCATATCTCTAGTTAAATGGGTATCTTCTTCAATATCGCAACTAGCTTTCTTTCCTAAGATGTTAAAAAATTCTTCAGCTCTTATTTCACCAACTCCCGGTCTTTTTACCCAAATGTTTTCTTCCGTGAACGTCTGGCCTTTTTTAATTTTAGCAATACTAACAACAGTTGCGAAAGCAAAATCAATGGTAACTTGTTCTTCTTTTAATGCTTCTTTTTTTCCACCAAGCATTTTATGAATTTCTTTTGTTCCCATAAGGAGTTGGTGCAAAGCCTCTTTATCCATAGAGCAAATGATATCTGGTCCGGTTCTTTCCATTGTGTCCGTAAAATGTCTTTCTACAATAGAGGCACCTAGGGCAACGGCAGCAAGGCAAGCATTATTATTACAAGTATGATCAGATAAGCCATAAATTACGTTTTTAAAATTCTTTTTCAATTCTAGCATAGCTCCTAATCTTACCTGTTCTGGCAATGTTGGATATAGATTTGTTGTATGTAAGAGGGCATAATCTACGTGATACTTTTCGACAATGGCTACTGTTTTTTTGATACTTTCAATGTCATTCATTCCTGTAGAAATAATCATAGGTTTTCCAAATTTGGCAATATGTTCAATTAAAGGATAGTTGTTGCATTCTCCAGAACCAATTTTAAAAGCTTGGACACCCATTCTTTGTAATCTATCAGCAGCTGCTCTAGAAAAAGGGGTACTTAGAAAAATCATTCCTTTGGATTCTACATATTCTTTTAATTCTTTTTCTTCTTCCTCTGATAGGGCAGCTTTTTTCATAATGTCATAGATGGAAATATCAGCATTTCCAGGGATTACTTTTTTTGCTAAATGACTCATTTCATCTTCTACAACATGCGTTTGGTGTTTGATGATTTCTGCTCCAGCTTCATAGGCAGCATCTACCATTTCTTTAGCTACTTTTAAACTCCCATTGTGATTGATACCGATTTCAGCGATAACTAATGGTTCATATTCCGGACCGATATTTCTGTTTCCAATTTTCATTTTATTCCTTCTTTCTACATCCTTCTTTTTAGATTATAACATATCCCTTTTGGAATCAAAAGGAAAAATTGTTTTGAAAAAGGCGTTGAAGCAACTTTCTCATTTCTTTTTATTGTTTCACAATATATTTTATGGTACAATCCTGAATTTATCAGTTTTATAAAGTCAAAGCCTCCCAAGCCCTTTGTTTATAAGGATTTGAGAGGTTTTTAAAT
>CANQFE010000044.1 GCA_947598285.1 uncultured Bacilli bacterium | reverse complement strand
AGTGCTTAAACAAGTTGATGATTTATTTGAATATTTTGAATTGTTTAATAAAATTAGTGGAAAAATAGTAGGTTTAAGAAGAATAGATACAAAAGATTATCCAGACTATTCATTAAGAGAAGCTTTACTAAATGCTGTAATTCATAGAAGCTATTATTTTAATAGTAGTATAATGGTAACTCTTTATGATGATAAATTTGAAATAGTATCAATGGGTGGCTTAATTGATGGTTTAACAATTAAAGAAATATTTAAAGGAATTTCTTCTTCTAGGAATCCTAACTTAGCTAATATATTTTATCGACTTGGATATGTTGAATCATTTGGAACAGGTGTTGGCAGAATTTTAGATAGTTATGTACTTTGTGATAAAAAGCCATCTTTTGAAGCAACAGAAAATACATTTTCTATCACATTACCTAATATGAATTTTCAAGAAATCACTAATCAATCAAATATCTTTATTCAAAATTTATCACAAGAAGATATAATTATTAATTACATAAAAGAATATAATAAAATAAATAGAAATGTAACTGAAAAATTACTAAATGTTTCCAAAACAAGAGCTTATAATATTTTAAATGAAATGCTAGAAAAAAATATACTTAAAAAAGAAGATAATGGAAAAAATACATATTATGTGCTAAAACAAGATTGATTTATTATACATCAAATCGTTTGTGAGTGAGAGTTGTAGATATCTACGTCACTCGCTCCAATTTTGTTTATAACTTATGTAAATACTAATTTTATAATATTAAGTATTTAGCAAGGAAATTTGCATAAAATAAAAGACGAAGAATACAAAGAATGTATTCTCGTTTTTTCATTTCTTTCAAATATCCTTTCTTTTAGGATTAGAGACAGACATCCAACAACTAATATTCTCGTAAATTTATATTATAAAACAAGTGAAGAGATAATTTTAAAATTATTCTATTTGACCTAGCACAATCACTCCAAAAATAAGACTGTAGTAACATAATCTAAAACAAATTAAAATGAAAAAATTCATAAAAATAATAGATCTATTAGATAAGAGAAAAAGATGACTACCAAGAGCCACCTCCACCTCCACCAGAGCCACCTCCAGATGATCCGCCTCCAGAACTTCCTCCAGATGAGCTACTACCTCCAGAATTACTCGATGGACTTGATGACATAGCATTTTGGGCTGAAGTCATAGTCGAATTTATAAATGTTCCAAAAGTTGAAACTTCAAAATTATTAGGACTATCATACCAAGATGGAGCTTGTAATGAAATAGATTCAAATTTCTTAATCCATTTATCAGATACATCTAAAACATAAGTATAAGGTAAAATATCGTAAAAATAATTCGGATTTTGCATAACTAATGACTCCAATTTATCTTTTTCAGCAGTTTCCAAGAAATTTTTAAAACCTCTTAACTTTCCTAACATTTCGTTACCATATTTTGTTCTTTTTGGAAGATATGTGTAACATAGAATCATGCCCATAATACATGTTATTCCAATAAAATAAGCAATAAGATATGATACATCTTGAATTAAGGTTGGTAATACTATAAACAACCATGGCATTCCACCAAAGCCTAATCCCCAAATGAGACCAAATATTTTTTCAACAATATGTCTTTTTCCAAAAATCATACTAAATAAAATTGAAAAGCCAATACCTGGAAAAAGTAAAGCAAAAATCAATATTTCTGGTTGCCCATAATTAAATATTGGTGGAATTGTAATCAAACAATATGTCGCGATAATCATTAAAATAATGAAAAACTTTTTATGTGAAGCAGACGCTTCAAACACTTTATCTATATTTTGTTTATTATTAATATCACATAAGATTCTATTATTTGTTACGTAAAAATGATTATATAACATTTTATCTGTAACTTCAGTCCTATCATATTCAAATAACCCTTGCATAAACCACTCTTCATGGATATTTGTTCCATCATAATCTTTTAATTTTTTTATTATAAACTGATTCTTTTTATCAAAATGATTCACTGAAGATTTTAAACCATACTGTTCATAATCAATTGGAGTATCAATATTTTCATAAATATCTAACATATTTTCATAGTATTTAATTTTTTGTGAGTTTGGATTTATTTGTTTTTCTTCATTTATTTTGTTTTGCAATTTCACTATTTTTTGATTAGCATTATCCCGCGAATTTTCACTTAAATTTACTTTTTTAGAATCAAAATCAATTTGTTTATCAATAATCTCTATATAACCTTGATTAGCCAAATATATGAGTAATGATGTGACATCTTTATTTACAGCTTTACCATGATATAAAAAACCAACATCTAAACTATTAAGTCCTTCCGGTGGATAAAATTCTACTGTTTCTACAACTTGTTCATCACGACCAAACTTATACCATATGAATGCTGCGATTCCTAGAAATATTATAGGTAATAAGTAAAAAAGAAAGTCCATTATCTGAATAGATAATCCAGCTCCCACAAAATAACCTTCATCAAGTTCACATCTTATCGTTAATGCTTCGCCAACACCAAGAATACCATTGTAACTTCCTGTTATTTTATTTTGACTCACATTATATTTGACTTTGCTATTATTTGTAGAACCTGTTTTTCCTGATGAAAAACCAAGTTTACTTGAATCAAAATTTTTAGGCATAGAAATAGTAAAAGTAACATTACCAATCACTGTGTCCCAGTCATCTCCAATAATATTATAATAGAGTTCATCGTAATCTTTATTCGGATCTTTTCCTAAATTATAAGTATATTTTATTACATAAGTTTGCTCTCCTGTTAAAGTTCGATTGGCTGAACCTATTTGAATTTTATAATTTCCATTTTCTTTGGATGTTGTATATTTATTATCAACACTTAAATTCGTAATTTGGGTTCTATTTTTTGATGTCGTACCATCTAATCTTGTAATTGTGTTTTTTAATGGAATTGTTCTAAATATTCCATGTTTTGCAACATTAAAATATGCCGTTATTGTTTCCGTAATATCTAATGTATTATTCTCATTAACAATGATATTAATATCATATTTATCTATGACATAATCATAAGACCTATATTGATTATTTTTACTAGGAGTAGCAGATAAAATATTTGATTCAGTTGATGAATTACGAGTAGTATTAATTGCTAAACGATAATAATATATTTCATTAACACTATGCCCATTTAAGATACTCAAATTAGACATTTGATTAAAATCACTTGTTCCTTTTATTGCAGTACCTGAAAGATTCTCTTGGGCAATTAAGTTAAAATTTGAGTCGTAATAATATGCAGTTGATATATAATCAATCGCTTTACTAGAACTATTTTCGACTACTCCAGTTAAACCAAAACTTATCGTTGAAAGAGAAGAATAATCTTTAAATGTAATATTAGAAAACGATAAATTATCAATAGTTAAATTTCCAGTAGCATCATTAACATTTATATAAGATGTTTGCTCAGATAAAGCATTAGCATTTATCGGATAAATTATGGCAAGAGATAATACAACTAATAATAAGGATAACCCCTTAATAATTTTTCTCATTGTTTCCCTCCATTATAATTCAACTTTTACATTTTCTCTTTCTGTTTCACTTGCTTCAAACATATTTTTTGACTTATAGCCAAATATTTTCGCTATGATATTACTTGGAAACATTTCGACTTTGTTATTATAAATTCTTATTGTTCCATTATAATATTTTCTTGAATTGGCAATGTCATCTTCAACTTTGGTAAGCTGACTACTTAATTCTTTAAAATTTTCACTGGCCTTTAAATCAGGATAAGACTCTGCTAAAGCCATAATCTTGTGAATATCTTTTGATAATTGTTCGTTAGTTTTAATCTTTTCATCATTTGACATTTTGTCATATGTACTATTTCGCAAGTTGATAACCTCTTCTAAAGTATCTTTTTCGTACTTAGTATATCCTTTTACTGTTTCAACAATATTAGGAATTAAATCCCATCTTTTTTTCAAATAAACATCCATTGTTGAAAAGGCTTCTTTGACCTTATTATTTAATTGTACAAAACTGTTATACAAAATAAAAATAGAAACAACAATAAAAATTATAATTGCAAGAATAATGAAAAACCACATAATTTTACCTCCTAATACATAATCCAATTTTATCACATATTTATTTGTTTTAATATATCTTTCTTTATCAGTTTTATTAAGATATTCTTTGTGAAATAACTTCTCGAACAAAAATTAACATATTATGAACGACTAGAAAAAAATGTAAATTAAGTTTAAAAAGGAAATATTTTGTAGATATGTGTTGTTTTTTCTGATATGATTATATTAGAAAATAAATGAAGTAAAAGGTGAATTAGTAATGATATCAACAATAATAATTTTGATTTTAATTAGTATTATTATGCCTTTAATTTTTAGAACGAATGAACCAGTTTCTGAAGATGACGAAAGAATAGTATTTGAATTTAATAAGACTTTTAAAATAGTTATGTTAGCTTGTACCATAATATTTGTCATTATATCAATAGTGTTCTTCATTGTAACAATATATAGTGATAAAAAGGATGCGTTGATTACTATAATCTTTTTTGCTTCATTCGCATTATTTAGTTCATTTTTATATTTATTAACTAGAAACAAAAAAATTGTATATATCAATAATACTTTATATGTGTATAATATTTTTGGGAAACAAAAGAATTTTAATATTGAGGATATAAAAACAGCAAATGAAATACCATCAGATGGCATGAAATTAATACTTAAGGATAATAAGAAAATTAAAGTTGATGCACAAATGACTAACTATTCTAAAATAAAAGAAATTTTAAATAAAAATAATATAATTTGTACAGATAAAAAAGGAAATAATGTTCCAAAAGGATGGTAAATATGGGAAAAATTTATTTAAATTATAAAAAGCATAACGATTCACAACTTGGCGATGTATTAAAAGTAAAAATAGATGATAGTATAACCTCAGAAGTAAAAGGAAACGAGATATATGAACTAGAACTTACTAATGGAACACATAATATTAAAATGTATTATGAAGGTTGGTCTAACGATGATTTAGTTGGCTATGTAGATGAAAATATAGAAATAAATGGAGATACATATTATACATATCAAGGACCTACAACAATATATGGAAAAGGAAAATTAATAAAAAATAATTTTAATAGTCCCGATGATTTTAAAAACTATGTGAAAAAATCTAATAAAATATATGCAGTGTTAGGAATTATCTTATTTATTATTGCTATACTGATAATAATAATATTTTAATAATTTACAAAAAAACTTTAAAAACTTAGAAATTTAAATTATTGAAAAAAGTTTATATCATTCATTTTTTAATCACTAAGTTTCTATATCTATATGTCTAATTTTTAATGACAAAAAAATTATGTTTTTTAAATTATTCCTTAATAAAATTATAATTTATTTAAATAGGAGTTTTAAATGATGAGTATTGATGAGGAAATTTTTTATCAATATCAAATTGATCCAGAAAAATTAATTCAATATGGATTTAAACCAAATGGTAATAAATTGATTTATGCTACTTTGATTTTCAATGAAAAATTTCAAATTATAATTGAATATGATGGAAAAATAAAAGGAAAAATGATTGAAGTAGAAAATAATGAAGAATATACCAATTATAGATTAAAAAAACTAGGTGAATTTAATTCTAAGATTAAAAATGAATTTATAAAAGTCCTGATTGATGTAAAAGAAAAATGTGCTGATAGACAACTATTTCAATCCAAACAAACAAAAAGAATCAATCGCTTTATTTATCAAAAATATGGTGTAAGTCCTGAATTTTTATGGGAAAAATTACCAAATTACTGTGTATATAGAGCCCATACAAAATGGTTTGGTTTGATTGGAAATGTTTCCAGAAATAAAATTGATAAAAATAGTAATTCAAAAGAAGAAGTTGAAATTTTAAATGTGAAAGTAAAAAAAAAGGAAATTGATAAATTATTGAATCAAAAAGGATATTACAAAGCATATCACATGAATAAACGTAACTGGATATCTATCATTTTAGATGAAACAGTAACAGATAAAGAAATTCAACAATTAATTTGTAATAGTTATGAAAATATAAAATAAAAACAAAAAAGAGGCTTAAAACCTCTTAAATCTTAAATAGAAATTGATATCCCATAACTAATCCAAGAACAAGGACAACACCAAAAATAAAGACGAAAACAATTCCCTTTTGACTCGTTAAATTTTCAGATACATTACCTACATCTTCCACAACATCATAATGAGTTTCCATATCAACAAACTTTTTTAAAGTATCTTTAATATTTTCATCATCTTCTGAGCTATATCCATCAAATGTTTCTTCACCAATTACCATAAAAGGATATGTCGCCGCATCAAAATTAAATCTTTTACCTACTCTCTTATATAAAGTCGCGTTTACATTACTTTTTCCACTCACTTCATAAACAACAACGTTTACTTCATAATTATCTATGATGGTAGACATAAATGTTAATAACCGGTTACAATAAGGACATCCTGAACCTCGAAAAATATAAATATTAGGATTTCCTTCTTTCTACGGCTTAGTATAGCACAAGAAAAGAAAAAAGAAAATTTTTATTTGCCATTTTTCATTAAATTTTCATAAAATTGGTAACGTTTTTCAGCATCTTCTTTATTTAGAGCAAGTAATTCTTTCGCACATGAAGCATTTTTTATTTTTAATGCATGATAACGAACTTCTCGATCCAAAAAGTCTTCATATTTATCAAAATTAGGAGTTGGAGAATCAATAAATAATTTTTCTTCTTCTGGTTTATAACGCATTAAAATGGAATATCCACATTCAACAGCTAATTTTTGTTCTTCTAAACTACAATTCATACCACCTTTGATTCCTTGTTCAATACAAGTTGAATAAGCAATAATAATACTTGGTCCCTCATGCTTTTGAGCTTCTTCAAATACTTTGATACTTTGCATTGGATTAGCTCCTAAAGAAATACTAGCAACATAACAATTAGGATAACTCATAGCGATTCGAAATAAATCTTTTTTAGAAGTTCTTTTCCCTAAATCAGCAAACTCAGCAACTGCACCCATATGAGTAGATTTACTCATTTGCCCACCAGTGTTGGAATAAATTTCAGTATCTAATACTAAAATTTTCAGATTTTCATTCTTTGATAAAACGTGATCGATACCACCAAAGCCTATATCATAAGCCCAGCCATCACCACCAATTGCCCAAACAGTTCGAAAAGGAATATATTCAATTAATGCTTTTAAATCATTTGGAATTTCTTGTTGTTTTAACCTACGAGCAAGGCTTGATGTTTTTTCAAAATCATTAAAGTTTTCTAATAATTCTTGATAAATTTCTTTTACTTCCGTTGTAACAGCATCCATGCTTTCTTCAATGATTTTTCTAATTCTCTTTCTTTTTTTCAAATAAGAAATATAGATTCCATAAGCAAACTGAGCATTATCTTCAAAAAGAGAATTGGCCCAAGGAAGAGAATATGGTGTAGATGGCGCACTTCCACCATAAATTGAAGAACATCCCGTCGCGTTTGCAATGACGATTTCAGAGCCAAAAAGCTGAGTTAATAATTTAATATAAGAAGTCTCTCCACATCCAGCACAAGCTCCAGGAAATTCAAATTTTGGTCTTTCTAATTGGCTACCCTTTATGGTAAATTTTGGAAATACTTTGGGATTTTCATAGGTTTCAAAATAAAATTCAGTATCATGAGCATCCTCATTTGTATTAGGTCCCATATATAATGCTTTTTTGCCATTTTTTCCAGGACAAACTTTCACACATAGACCACAACCAGTACAATCTTTTTCCGAAACTTGAATTAAAAAATGAAAATCGTTTGCTCCTAAAGCATCAATTCCTTCCTCAGTTTTAACAAGAAAAGGACGAATAACAGCATGAGGACAAATAATTGAACACATCCCACATTGGATACAATTTTCTTTCATCCATTTAGAGACCAGATTAGAGGTATTTCTTTTTTCTTTTTTCGCGAGGCCACCAGGAAACATACCTTGACAAAAAGGTTTTACTTCACTTACAGAAATATCATTTCCAAGTCGTTCATTCATTCGTTCTATCACTGTTTTATTATTTTCAATCGATGTCCATTCTTTTTCAATTAATTCAAATTTTTTTACTTCTTTTAACGCATCTAAAATGGCATTTTGATTATTTTCTATAACTTCAATTCCTTTTGTTTTAAATTGTTTTTCAATTGAATCATTTAAAATCTGAACAGGATTTTCCACTCCCAGAAGAGTAAGAATAATTGCTTCCATAATTTTACTAATCTTACCTGGTAAATGATGAGACAGTGCAATTTTATCTGCATCAAGCCATAAAACACGAATTTGTTTATCAAGTAAAATTTGAATTTCTTCCGAACTCATTTTTTCTAAACAAGATTGATTACTTTTTGTGTTAATAAGTAATATTCCTTTTTCTTTTAAATGACTCAAAAGAGAACACTTTTTAAAATATTCATCTTTCGTAACTACGACTAGGTTTGCATTTGTAACATAATAAGGAGCATTAATTCTTTCATTTCCAATTCGTAAATGGCTAATAGTAACCCCGCCACTTTTTTTAGAATCATATTCAAAATATCCTTGAACATATTTTTCTTCACCTAAAATATGCATAATATCTTTACTTGCTGAAACCATGCCATCAGATCCAAAGCCATAAATTTGAAGCTCATAAGCATTTAACGGAATTTCATAGGAAGGAATATCAAGACTGGTATGATTTACATCATCTGTAATGCCAATTGTAAAATTATTTTTAGGATTGTTTTCTAGCATTTGATAAACTGCATAAATCTCTTTTGGAGCAGTATTTTTACTTGATAAACCATATCTTCCACCAACAATTTCAATATTTCTTTCTTTTAAGGCTGATACAACATCAAGATATAAAGGTTCTCCAATACTTCCCAATTCTTTGGTCCGATCTAACACAGCGATTCTTTTCACCGTTTTTGGAATGACTTTTTCTAAATATTCTTTTGCAAATGGGCGATAAAGATGAACGGAAACAAGACCATATTTTGCCCCTTTTTCATTTTCATAAGTAATCACATTTTTAATCGTATCACAAACGCTTCCCATAGCAATGATAATAGAAGTTGCATCTTTCGCTCCATAATAATTAAAAGGTTGATAATCTGTCTTAGCAAGTGTATTGATTTTATTCATATAATCAGCAACAATCTTAGGCATATTTTGATAAAGTTCACTTCTTGCTTCAACACTTTGAAAATAAATATCTTCTGTTTCACTCATTCCATATTGAATCTCTTTACCAAGATTTAAACTTCTATTTTGAAACTCTTTTAAGGCTGTTTCATCAATAAAACTTAATAATGGACCTTCTTCTAAAGTGTTAACTACATTTAATTCATGACTCGTTCGAAAGCCATCAAAAAAATGAAGAAATGGAAGACTTCCCTTGATAGCCGAAAGATGGGCAATGGCAGCCATGTGATAAGCTTCTTCAGGATTATTACTTGCTAACATACAAAAACCAGTTTGTCTTGTAGCATAAATATCTGAATGGTCTCCAAAGATTGATAATGCATGAGTGGCAACCGTACGAGATGCGACATGTATAACACCTGGTAAACATTCACCAGCCATTTTATACATATTAGGAATCATGAGTAACAGGCCTTGACTTGCTGTAAAAGTTGTCGCTAAAGAGCCACTTAAAAGAGCTCCATGCATTGCCCCTGCAGCACCTGCTTCTGACTCCATTTCGGTTATTAATACTTTATCGTGAAATAAATTATAATGTTCTTTACTATTTAAAGCATCCATATTACTTGCCATAGGACTTGATGGCGTGATCGGATAAATACTTGCAACCTCACTAAACAAATAAGCCATTGTAGAAGCGGCTGTATTCCCATCCATTATTGTTTTCATATTTCCATCCTCACTTTAAAACATTATAACACGAATTTCTTATTTTAAAAAATAAAGATTTTTTTATTCACATTAAAATATTAAGGAGTTAGAATGATACGAAATCCATATAATTCCATTGCATTACCTCTCCCATCTGAGAAAGCAAAAAGGCCTGCTTCAGTTCCATGTATACAAATGCCGCCTCGATATATCCAAGGATAACTAGATTGAGAAAAATTGGCCATATCTGCATGGAAACTTCCAACATACCTTAATCTATCATATTGAAAATCTACACTATAAAAAGGGCCTATCTCTTTAGTAGCATCTCCCAATTGTCCTCGATTCCAATTATTGGCAGTTTGACTATACTCGTAAATATCATAATATTTTGATATAGGAACCTCTTTTCCTGTTGTATTAAATAGATTATCATTACATTCATTAGTTCCGCCATTTTCCTTACAATTACTATAAAGACCTTTAAATCCTGAATTATTGGATGAATCTGCACCACTAGCTGGTGACAAAGCAGTCTTACTTCCTTTCATCACACCCATCACATATTCTCCAGAGCCTCCACTCATATCATAGATTCCACTATAATTTCCTGTGGTACTTGACTCTTGTTTAGAGGCATTACTACTGCCATAATGATATCCATACGTTCCATCCTGATTTAAAGTCACTGAATCTATACTACTATATGCTGTTTCTCCTACCGTTGGTTCATTCTTAGCACTATACCCTGTAATATAATTACTATTGTTGTTAATTCTTACTTCTTCACAAGTTCCACTATTGCATCTTCCATATTTACTTTGAGTAAGGTATACTACTGCTCCCCATTCTGTATTCTTCATCATATGACTTTCTAATTCTCGTTTGCAATTATATGATGTATAAAAGGCATTTGATACATTAATATTTCTCCAGCTATACACATTGGGTTTGATGATAACTTTTGTTGGTTCTTCTTTATTCGTATTGGTAGTATTTTCTGCATTTGCTTTGGTCCAACTTGATGTGTCAGCAATTGGAAGATTAGTATCATTATTTTGATTATATCCTGTTTCAAATTTTCCGACCCAGAATCCATTACTGTTAAATGCAGTAAAAGCTGGATGCGTTAACCATCCATCTTTTGTATTATCATTGCTTGGTGTTTCTGTTATGTTTTCAAATTCTATCTCAAAAGCATTATTTAATGCTTGATTCCCTCCTTCTATTTTTGAATAAAATTCATTGACATTATTTAAATTATTATATGTTGCTTTTATTGATACATATTCATTTAAATCTGATTCATTGTCTTTTAATTGATATCGATATCTTGGGATCCATACAAAATAACTTTCTATATCTTTTTCTTCGATTTCTTGATCTACTTCATATTGCTTTGTTTCATCTACTAGTATCACTGCATTCGCCCATTCTTTTTGTTCATAGTTATACCACTCTTTACTTGGATCTGCTTTCGTTACTTTGCCTTTTTCATCGATATGTACTGGTATGAGTGGTCTTTCTAATACTGGGTCTGATCCTTTTAATATATCTTCTTGATATCCTTTATAAAAATAGATTGTACATTTGGTTGGTCTTTCTGTCATTTCCCTTACTGTGATACTCCAATCAATACTATCAAAGTATGGTATAGCTTTACTTTCTTC
>CANQFE010000043.1 GCA_947598285.1 uncultured Bacilli bacterium | reverse complement strand
TGGATATTTCTTACCATTCGCAACTTTAAATAGTGAAGGAACTGTTTATGAAGTAGCAAAAGGAACTTGGTTATTTGTTATGACTGAAGAAGAATATCAAGAAGTTGTAGGAAAAACAATTCGGGCTAATTTACTTCGAGTAAATGAAGCAGATACAAATGAAGGAGCAAGACTAACATCAACATCATTAAAGAAAGTTGCGCCAAAATATAATGAATTGCCAACGATTGAATTAAAAACAACAGCAGGGGGAATTGAATAAAAATGAAAAAGTACATCTTGTTATTTCTTATAGGAATTATTAGTTGTCTTAGCTTTACAAAAGTAAATGCTGAGACACTAATTCATGAAGAATTGGAAAATGGCAAAGTATCATTAAGTATTTCTTCTGATCAAGGATATATGGATACTATAGATACCACCATCACCGTTCAAGGAAATGTCATAATAGAGTCTTTCTCTTGGGCTTCTTCCTTAAACGATATGGCAAGCAAAGAATATCAAATTGCAAATGATAAAAAAAGCATTCATATTGTTTTAACATCACGGGCTATCAACATCATAAACACTTCGAAAGAAATTGAAATAGGAACAGTTAAAGTCAGTGGAAATTCTACTACAAATTATCATTTTGAATTAGCAAACTTCTCTTATTCCAATTTAGATAAAGAACACAACTCTGCTTCCAATTTATATACTAAAAACACCGAAACATTAACTTATCAAAAAGAATCAACTAACACTCCTTCTATACCAGAGAAGAATGAGAATCAAAATCCTGAAAATAATAACAATCAAGAAAATAATCAACAAGAGAATACTTCTTCTAATCAACAATCAACTTCCAATCAAAATAATAACTCATCTTCTGCAGGATCAAATTCTACTCAGAACAATACCAATCATTCAAATAACACCGAGACAGTAAATGGTTCTGAAGAAGAAAACCAAGATGAAAAAGAAAATCAAGAAGAAAATGATTCGAATACAGAAGAAAAAGAAACAGGAAAAATTGAAAACAACAAAGAAGAACAAAAAGAAAATGCATCATTTGAACAAAATGATGATGAATCAAATAATATAATTATATATACTTCAATTGTTGTGATTGTAGTATTAGCTTTATCGATTCTCTTATTGTTAGCAATAAGATACAAAAAAAATTAAAGGATAGTCAAAATCCTTTTTTTGTGCTAAACTAAAGATAATAGAAAGAAGGATAACAGATGAAAAGGAAAATGATAATAATAACAAGTATCCTCCTAACAAGCATAGTTGTCTTGGGGGGGGGGTTATTTAACTAAAGAGAGAAGAACCTTCCAAGATGAAAAAGCAAATACAATTTTAGCAATTTATAATGAGGATACTAGAATAGAAAGTATCCCAAGTAAAGATTCAAAATTATATTTTGATAGAGAGAAAAGTAAATGTAGTGATGGAACAAGAATCGAATGGGATAGTGAAACATGGAGTCCAGTAATAGAAAGAATACCAAGTAGTATCAATACCAGATTATCCTGTGAAATCCATTTTACAAAAGAATATCATGAAGGGATATTAAATGGAATGGATCCAGTAATAAAGGGAGATTTAACACCAGTGACAATAGATAATAATGGAACAGTAAGAAAAGCAGATTTAAATGAAGCATGGTATAGTTATTCCAACAAAGAATGGGCAAATAGTATCATCTTACAAAATAGTTATGAAAGTTTAAATGCCTATGGGAATGTTCATGGAGCAACAAAAAAAGATGGATATGTTTCTTTAGATGGACAAGATGACTACATTAATTTAGGATTAGAAAACTATGATTTTCAAAATGGAATTACAATGGCAATTAAATTACAATTTAACGATTTAAGTAAAAAGCAAGAATTTTTTGGCAACTGGGAAGGCGCAGGTGGAGGATGTGCTGTAGACGGGGGATTGTATTGTAATATGTATGACTCAAATACAAAAGATTATATATTTTTATTTTTCACTAAACCAAATATAAATATTGATTATACTATTCTATTTACTTATGATAATAATGCATTAAAACTATATATAAATGGTGAAGAAGTTGACAGTCAGGTATATTCAGGAAATATTACTCAATCTACAATGCCAATTTTGATTGGTGCAAATCCTAATTCTGATGGTAATCATGGGTATTATTCAAATATCGATGTCAAACAAGCAGCAATCTTTAACCGAGCGATTACCGAAGAAGAAATAGCAAAAATGAAAGAAGATATTAAAATTACAGACAGTAATGGCTTATTAAAGTATGTTGATTTTACCAATAAAAAAGGAAATGAATATGAACCAAAAGAAGTGATACCAGAAGATGTGATCGAAAGTTATTTTGTCTGGATCCCAAAATATAGATATCAATTGTTTAATTTAGGTAATTATAAAGAAGTTATAAATTTAGGAAATATACCATCGAGTTCAAGTGTTCCTAATAATAGTCAAGAAATCAAAATCAAATTTGGAGATTATAATACAGTAAATGGATATAAAGAATGTGAAACACCAACAACAAGTAATAATGGAAGTTGTAAAATAGGAGATTATATGACTCATCCAGCTTTTACCGCATTTGAAGGATCAACAGGCTTTTGGGTAGGGAAATTTGAAACAGGATATTTAGGAGCAAAGAATGCAAGTGAAGCTCAAGTAAATAAAGAAGAGACATCAAAAATCATCATAAAACCAAATGTATATAGTTGGAGAGAAATCAATGTATCAAATGCCTTTACAAATTCTCAAAAATATCAAAGTACATTGGATAGTCATATGATGAAGAACAGTGAATGGGGAGCAGTAGCTTATTTAACCAATTCAAGGTATGGAAGATGTAATGGAGTAAGTTGTTCAGAAGTAAGAATGAATAATAGTCAAAACTATGTCACAGGAGCAAGCAATAAAAATGAACCAACCTGTGGATATACAGGAACAAATGAAGGATGTAATCGTTACGAAGATGCAAGTTTAACAGGAGATACTACAAATATAAATAATTATTTTAATGTGGCAAGTCAAATATCAAGTACTACAGGAAACTATACAGGAATCTATGATATGGCAGGAGGGTCTTGGGATTATGTGATGGGAGTGATGCAAGGAGGAGAACAAGATAAAAATCCAGCAAGTGGAGCTGATTCTTCCAGTAATTCCGGATTTAAAGGACCTTATTCAAATAATTCTGATAATGGAAGTAAAATAGATGGAATTCCTTTTCCTGATTCAAAATATTATGATTTATATGATTATAATATAAGTGATAAAGAATATCAACGAGGAATCATCGGAGATTCTACAAAAGAAGCTGGACCATTTTATTTAGTTGGTTATCCTAAAACTGGAAACACTTATAATACAAGACAAGTTAGTTCTTATAATGTAGACTTATCGGATTTTGTTAATTCTGGAGCTCCGTGGTTCAGGCGTGGTGGTGCTCGTCATGATGGAACAGATGTTGGAGTGTTTGCCTTCAACCGATACTTCGGGAATGAGGTCTACGATACTAGTTTCCGGATTATCTTAACACCAATAAATTAGATGTCTAATTTGCATAAAATGTAGAATTTTTACCTACATTTTTTCTTTACAAGCCTAAAAGAATGTAGTAGAATGATTATATGCACAAAGTAAGCCACATTAAAAAACATTGGAATTGATTGGGTGATTTTTTGGAACACTACTTCACAAATAATCAAAATCTTAGAAGTGAGATACGTACAATAACTTATGAAAACCAAGGAACTGTTTTCACTTTTTTTAGTGATCTAGGAGTTTTTTCAAAAGATCATATTGATTTTGGAAGTAAAACACTAGTAGATACCATCTTAAAAAAGAAAGACATAATCCCCAAAACAATTTTAGATGTTGGATGTGGGTATGGTTTTTTAGGAATTGTTTTAGGAAAACTTTGGAATAGTGACGTAACAATGGTAGATGTAAACAAACGGGCACTTCATCTTTGTGAAAAAAATATTTCTCAAAATAAAATCATGGGAAAATGTTTTTTAAGCGATGCCTACCAAAATGTGCAAACAACATTTGACTTAATTATCACCAATCCACCAATCAGAGCTGGCAAAAAAGTTGTTTTAAACATTTTAGAAAATGCGAAAGATTATTTAAATCAAAATGGTGAATTATGGTTTGTAATAAGAAAAGATCAAGGTGCCAAAAGCATTCAAAAACAATTAGAAGAAACTTATAAAATCGAAATCGAAGAAAAAGAGAAAGGATTTTATATAATGTGTGCAAAAATGAATTGACACATAGCGAAAAAGGATGTAAAATTATAAATTGGTGACGTGTTAGATTTTTAACACTGTAGTGTTTCCAAGAAAATTATTAGATGGGGTGAGATCGTGGCTTATAAACTAAAAAAATGTGGAGATTACAGAACAAGAAGAAGTTTTTCAAAAAGTAAAAATACTATGGAACTAACAGATCTATTGGAGATTCAAAAAAAGAGTTATCAAGACTTTTTAGAAGTAGGAATTAAAGAAGTCTTTGAAGAACTATTTCCAGTTGAAAGCTTTACTGGAAATGTAACGATTGATTTTGGGGATTATTCTCTTGAAACTCCAAGATACACAGTCAAAGAATCAAAGGAAAGAATGGTAAACTATGCTGCACCTTTAAAGGTTCAAGCACGTGTTTTTATTCATGAAACTGGTGAAGTAAAAGAACAGGAAATTTTCCTTGGCGATATGCCTTTAATGACTGAATCAGGAACATTCATTATTAATGGAGCAGAACGTGTTATTGTATCTCAATTAGTACGTAGTCCAAGTGTTTATTTTAAAAGAGAAACAGATAAAAATGGTCGTCGTATCATAACTGGTGAGATGATTCCAAATAAAGGAACGTGGCTTGAATTTGAAACGGATGCCAGAGATGTGATTTATGTTCGAATTGATAGAACAAGAAAAGTTCCAGTAACTACATTCTTAAGAGCATTAGGCTTATCTAGTAATGAAGATATTACGGAAGTCTTTGGTGAAAATGATTACATTCAAAATACTTTAGAAAAAGATAATACCAGAAATACCGATGAAGCATTAATTGATATTTTTGAAAAATTAAGACCAGGTGAACCAGCAACCTTAGATTCAGCAAAAAACCAATTAATCACACGTTTCTTTGATCATTTCCGTTATGATTTAGCTAAAGTAGGACGTTATAAATTTAATAAAAAATTAAATGTATGTGATCGTTTAGTAGGTTGTACTTTAGCAGAAGATATTAAAGACGATAAGAAAAAAGTCATTGCCAAAAAAGGAACATTAATTACCAAAGAAATTTTAGAAACAATAAAACCTTGCTTAGCTGCTGGTTTTGGCTTACATAAAATTACCATTCATGAAGAATTAGATCAATATGATATGGTTCAAGAAATCAAAGTATTTGATAAAACAAATCCAGAAAAAATCATTCCAATTATTGGTGTTGATCAAAGTGTTGATGAAAGAAGATTAACCATCCCTGATATTTATGCTTCTGTAAACTACTATTTAAATTTATTAGCAGGAATTGGTAATACAGATGAAATTGATAATTTAGGTAACCGTCGTGTAAGACAAGTAGGAGAATTAATTGAAAATCAATTCCGAGTTGGTATGGCTCGTATGGAAAGAGTAATTCGTGAGCGAATGACGACTCAAGAAACAGCTGACATTACCCCTAAATCTTTAATTAATATCCGTCCTGTAACAGCGGTTTTAAAAGAATTTTTTGGAAGCTCTCAATTATCAAAATTTATGGATCAAATAAACCCTATCGCCGAACTAACTGATAAAAGACGTTTGTCTTCTTTAGGACCTGGTGGACTTTCCAGAGACCGTGCTGGTATGGACGTTCGAGATGTCAATGCAAGTCATTATGGAAGAATTTGTCCAGTTGAATCTCCAGAAGGTCAAAACATAGGTTTAATTACTTCTTTAGCTGGATATGCTAAAATAAATGAATATGGCTTTATTATGACCCCATATCGTAAAGTAACAAATGGAATTGTTGATTTAGATGATGTCGTTTATATGACTGCTGATGAAGAAACAGATTACTATATTTCAGAAGCAAATATTCGGTTAGGCGATAAAAATGAAATTTTAGATGATGAAGTCATCGTTCGTTATAATGGTGACAACGTGATGATTTCTAAAGATAAAGTAAACTTTGTTGACGTTTCTCCAAGCCAAGTTGTCTCAATCACCACAAGTTGTATTCCATTCTTAAATTATGATGATGCAAACCGAACTCTTATGGGTTCAAACATGCAACGTCAAGCAGTTCCACTTTTAAAAAGCGAAGCTCCAATTGTTGGAACGGGTGTCGAATGTGTCGCAGCAAAATATTCAGGTAGTACCGTAGTAGCTAAGGCTGATGGGGTAGTTACCTATGCTGATGCCAAAAAAATTATTGTCAAAAATGCAAAAGGTGAAGATATCTATCATTTAGCTAATTTTGAAGGAAACAATGCTGCTGCTTGTACCAATCATATTCCATTAGTACATAAAGGTGATAAAATTAAAATGGGTCAAGTCATAGCTGATGGACCTAGTACAGATCATGGTGAACTTGCCTTAGGAAAAAATATGACTGTTGCATTCATGACTTACAATGGATATAACTACGAAGATGCTGTTATTTTAAATGAACGTTTAGTAAAAGATGATGTTTATACATCCCTTCATATTGAAATGTATGAAATGGAATGTCGTGATACTAAATTAGGACCAGAAGAAATTACACGTGATATTCCAAATGTAGGTGAAGAAGCTCGTAAAAACTTAGATGCCGAAGGAATTGTAAGAATTGGTACAGAAGTCAAAGAAGGCGACATCTTAGTTGGAAAAGTAACACCAAAAGGTGTTCAAGAATTAACAAGCGAAGAAAAATTATTACATGCTATTTTTGGCGAAAAAACGCGTGAAGTAAGAGATACTTCTTTAAGAGTAGAACATGGTGCAGCCGGAATTGTTCATGACGTTAAAGTCTATACCAAAGAAAATAGTGATGAACTTCCTGCTGGTGTCTTTAAAGTAATTCGTGTTTACATTATTCAAAAACGTAAAATTCAAGTCGGCGACAAAATGAGTGGACGACATGGAAACAAAGGTGTTATTTCCCTCGTTTTACCAGAAGAAGATATGCCTTATTTACCAGATGGTACACCAGTAGACATTATGTTAAATCCATTAGGAGTTCCATCTCGTATGAATATTGGCCAAATTCTAGAAGTTCATCTAGGAATGGCTGGAAAGAAATTAGGCGTTCACTATGCAACTCCAGTATTCGATGGTGCAAATATTGAAGACATCCATGAAGAAATGAGAGAAGCAGGCATGAGTGAAGATGGTAAAGTAACACTTATTAATGGTCGAACAGGAGATCCATTTGAACATAAAATCAATGTTGGTGTCATGTATATGGTAAAACTTCACCACATGGTTGATGATAAACTTCATGCCAGAGCAACTGGACCTTACAGTTTAGTAACTCAACAACCTCTTGGTGGAAAAGCTCAATTTGGCGGTCAACGTTTTGGTGAAATGGAAGTTTGGGCTTTATACGCATATGGTGCTGCACATGTTTTACAAGAAATTTTAACAATCAAATCTGATGATGTTATTGGACGTGTGAAAGTATATGAAGCTTTAGTAAAAGGTAAGACGGTAAATCAAGCCGGAGTTCCAGAATCGTTTAGAGTATTGATAAAAGAGTTCCAAGCATTAGGATTAAATGTTCAAATTATTAATAATGAAGATAAAGTCTTAGATATTAAAGAAATTGAAGACGAAGAAGATAAAGAAGATCTAATTAAAATAGATGAAATCGATATGAATGAAAATCCAGAAGAAGATTTACCTTTAGAAAGTGAGTTACCGCCACTAGAGGAAGAAGATGAATTTGCTGGAGATAGTCTTGACGATTTAGAGTTTCCAGGAGATATCGATTTAGAAAGTGTTGATGTTGATGGGGAGGGTGAATTAGAATGATCGCAGTAAATAATTTTAAAGGAATTAAAATTGGACTAGCAAGTCCAGAACAA
The DNA here is from genome assembly GCA_947598285.1 of uncultured Bacilli bacterium. GTDB lineage: Bacteria > Bacillota_I > Bacilli_A > RF39 > UBA660 > Ventrenecus. Next base: position 3,702 of record CANQFE010000043.1, on the reverse strand, counting down.
ATTCGTTCGTGGTCATATGGTGAAGTAAAAAAACCTGAAACAATCAACTATCGTACTTTAAAACCTGAAAGAGATGGATTATTTTGCGAGAAAATTTTTGGACCAACCAAAGATTATGAATGTTCTTGTGGAAAATATAAAAGACTTCGTTATAAAAATGTTGTTTGTGATCGTTGTGGAGTAGAAGTTACCAAATCAAAAGTTCGAAGAGAACGGATGGGTCATATTGAACTTGCATCTCCTTGTTCACATATTTGGTTCTTTAAAGGAGTTCCTTCCAAAATGGGTCTTGTCTTAGACATGAGCCCAAGAGATCTTGAAGAAGTATTATATTTTGTAAGTTATGTTGTTCTAGATCCTGGATCAGCTCCTTTAGGAAAAAAACAAACTTTATCCGATAAAGAATACCGTGCCTACTATGAAAAATATGGAAATAGCTTTAAAGTAGGTATGGGCGCTGAAGCAATCAAAACATTATTAAAAGAAGTAGATATTGAAAAAGAAATTGCTGATTTAAGAAATGAATTAGAAGGAGCAACAGGTCAAAAAAGAATTCGACTTGTAAAACGTCTCGATTGTCTTGTTGCTTTCCAAGAAAGTGGCAATAAACCAGAGTGGATGATCTTAGATGTAATTCCAGTCATTCCACCAGATATTAGACCAATGATTCAATTAGATGGTGGTCGTTTTGCAACAAGTGATTTAAATGATTTATATCGTCGTATTATCAATAGAAATAATCGTTTGAAAAAATTGTTAGAATTAGGAGCACCTACCATCATTGTTCAAAATGAAAAACGTATGCTTCAAGAAGCAGTAGATAGCTTACTTGATAATGGTCGTCGTGGTAGAAGTGTATCAGGTGCTGGAAATCGTCCATTAAAGAGTTTATCTAGTATGTTAAAAGGAAAACAAGGTCGTTTCCGTCAAAATCTATTAGGAAAACGTGTAGATTATTCTGGTCGTAGTGTTATTGTTGTTGGACCAAATTTGAAAATGTATCAATGTGGAATTCCAAAAGATATGGCTTTAGAGTTATTTAAGCCACATGTAATCCATGGTTTAGTAGAACGCGGTCTTGCTCATAATATTAAAGGAGCTAAAAAATTAATTGATTCCAAAGATGATTGTGTATGGGATGTTGTAGAAGACGTGATTACAGAACATCCAGTAATGTTAAACCGTGCTCCAACATTACACCGTTTAGGAATTCAAGCATTTGAACCAAAATTAGTTGGTGGGAAAGCAATTCGTTTGCATCCACTTGTTTGTACAGGATTTAATGCCGATTTCGATGGTGATCAAATGGCTGTTCACGTTCCACTTTCAGAAGAAGCCAAAGCGGAAGCCAGACTTTTGATGTTAGGAGCCAATAACATCTTAAATCCAAAAGATGGAAAACCAATTGTAACACCATCACAAGATATGGTTTTAGGAAACTGTTATTTAACTCAAGAGAAAAAAGGCGAAGAACATGAAGGAAAAATATATAAAGATCCAAATGAAGTTTTAATGGCTTATGAAAGAAAAGAAATAACTCTTCATACTCGTATCGCTCTTCCTGTTCATAGTTTCAAACATAAGTTATTCACAGAAGAACAACAAAATAAATATTTAGTAACAACTTGTGGAAAAATTATTTTTAATGAAATTTTACCAGATAGTTATCCTTATATTAACGAACCAAGTAAAGAAAATATCGAAGGAATCACTCCAAATAAATTTTTCTTAGAAATGGGTTCAAATATACCGGAAGAAATTTCGAAAATGCCTTTAATAGATCCATTTATTAAAGGAGATTTAGGAAAAATTATTGCTCAAGTCTTTAAAAGATATCATACAACTGAAACTTCCATTTTCCTTGATAAATTAAAAGATTTAGGATTTAAATATTCAACAATTGCTGGAATTACAGTATCCGCTGCTGATATTGTTCCATCAAAAACAAAAAGTGAAGTGATTGAAGAAGCCAAAGGCTTAGTCGATAAAGTAAATAAACAATTTAAACGTGGTATGATTACCGAAGAAGAACGTTATAATACAGTAATTGATATTTGGAATAAAGCCAATGATAAAATTAAAGCTGAGTTAAAAAGCATTGCGGATGGAGATTATGATAATCCATTATTTATGATGATGAATTCTGGAGCTCGTGGTAGTCTTTCAAACTTTGCTCAACTTGCTGGTATGCGTGGTTTAATGGCTAAGCCAGATGGTTCTACGATTGAAATCCCTGTTATGTCAAACTTCTCAGAAGGTTTAACAGTATCAGAATTCTTCTTATCAAGCCATGGTTCAAGAAAAGGTTCTGCAGATACAGCTCTTCGTACAGCAGACTCTGGATATTTAACTCGTCGTTTAGTAGAAGTTGTTCAAGATATTATTGTGAAAGAGCATGATTGCGGTTCATTACAAGGTGTCAAAGTATCTGATTTAATTAACGATAAAGATGGTAGCGTGATTGAATCATTAGGAGAAAGAATTTTAGGCAGATTTACAGCTCAAAAAATCATTCATCCTGAAACGAAAGAAATGATTGCTGATAAAGGAGTATTAATTACTGAAAATATCGTGAAAAAAATCACGGATGCAGGTATTAAATCAGTTGAAATTAGAAGTATTTTAACTTGTCGTACTGAAAATGGTGTTTGTCAAAAATGTTATGGTCGTAACCTCGCAACAGGTAATCTTGTTGAAACAGGAGAGGCTGTTGGAATTATGGCAGCTCAATCCATTGGTGAACCTGGTACCCAACTTACCATGCGTACTTTCCACTCAGGTGGTGTTGCTGGAGATGATATTACTCAAGGTCTTCCTCGTGTTGAAGAGTTATTTGAAGCTCGTAATCCAAAAGGAAAAGCAACAATTTCTGAAATCAGTGGAACAGTTACTTCTATAAAAGAAGAAAATGGAAAACATCGTATTATTGTTGAAAATGATGTTGAAACTCGTGAACATATTACAAACTACAACATGAAATTACGTGTAGGTGTAGGTGACAAAGTCAATGCTGGAGATAAACTTACAGAAGGTGTTATTTCTCCAAAAGAATTACTTGCTGTAACCGATCCAATCACCGCACAAGAATATATCTTAAAAGAAATTCAAATGGTATATAAATTACAAGGTGTTGACATTAATGATAAACATGTTGAAATTATTTGTAAACGTATGATTAACAAAGTTCGAATTGTTGATGCTGGTGATACTGATTTAGTGGAAGGTTTAAGTGTATCAATGAAAGAATTTACAGATGCCAATAAACCAGTTATCTTAGCTGGAAAAGTTCCTGCTAAAGGTCGCCCAATTATGTTAGGAATTACCAAGAGTTCTTTACAAACAGATTCCTTCTTATCAGCTGCATCCTTCCAAGAAACAACAAGAGTTCTTACTGATGCCGCAATTAAAGGTTCTGTAGACTACTTAAGAGGATTAAAAGAAAATGTCATTATTGGTAAATTAATTCCTGCTGGAACAGGTGCTCGTCAATATAGTGATATAGTCCTAGAACTTCAAAAACAATTTATGGATGATGAAGCAAGTGAGTTATTAGAAAATAACTTAATGGATATTACCGATGATGAAGTAGAATCTGAAAAAGAATTTGGAAATATAGAAGAAGCATAGAAGACTAATCTATGCTTTTTTTGTCAATTGACCTCTGGGGGGGGGGGTATTTGATAAAATCATCATAAATAGGTA
>CANQFE010000042.1 GCA_947598285.1 uncultured Bacilli bacterium | reverse complement strand
GGAGAATGCACAAGTAAGGCTTTGCCAAAAGCAAAATATACAATAAAAGAAGTTGAAAGTCCGAACTTTTATGTTTTAACAGATGAAACTTTTGAAGTAGAAATAGTAAAGCATCAAGAAACAGTAGAAGTAAATATTTCTAATACACCAGATAAACCATCAGTAGATATTGAAAAAACTGGAATTATTCAAACTACAGCTAATGAAGAAATTCGTTATGATTTTAAAATTAAAAATACAGGAAATGTTCCATTAGATCACTTTACTTGGTATGATTATTTACCATCTGACTATGTAAAAATGGGAAAACTAATAACAGGAACTTATAATCAAGATTTGAATTATAGTATATATTATAAAACAAATTTAAATGATTATAGATTATTAGTAGAAAACTTAAATACACAAACTAATAATTATATTGATTTTACAAATATAAAATTAGAAGATGGCGAAGTAATCACAGAATTTAAAGCAGAATTTGGAACTGTTGATGTCGGATTTGAATCAGTCGAAAATCCATATGTTTTTGTAACTGTAAATGATACAGTAGAAAATGATGATACATTTACAAATAAAACAAGAATAGAGGGAGACGACAAAGGCTATTTAGTTTGGGATGAAGATGATCATACTACAAAAGTTTATGAAAAAGAACTAAAATTAAAATTACCAAGAACAGGTTGTTAATAGAGATGAGAGAGTAGAAATACTCTCTCGGATTTATTTTTGGAGGATGATTATGGACATAAAAATTAAAATAATAAGAAAAGGAAATACAGGATATAAAAAAATATATCTTTGTAAGATTCCGACAAGGAAAGGTCAAGAAAATGGAAAAAAAGAGATTCTTAATCAATATGACAGAAGATGAAATGTTAAGATTTTATAAAAATCAAATGGTAGAGCAAGGAATTTTAAGTTGCACGAATTTTGATACAACAGTAAATTTGAAAGATTTTGGTTATGCAATTTTAGAAAATTACAAAGATAAAATTTTAGATTTGTTATATAAAGATGAACGCATTGCTGATGTAACAATAGATAAAGAACTGAATGTAGATATGGTATTTTATACAGATTATTGTCCTTATTATTATGATGTAGATGATACATTAAATAATAGTAATATTGTAAGTAGATTAGCACAGTCAAGAATTTTAGAAGAATTTTCAAGTTATTATGCAGAAAAATGTTTGTTTAATAAACCTTATATAACAACTAGAGAATTAATTAATGATTTTATTGAAAGTCAAAATTTAGATATAGAAAAGAAAGGCTTTTTATCTAACTTTTTAAAAATGAATATAATAGAATCAGGATTTGTTGAAAAATATATTGAAAATACAGAAGTCTATGTTACACCAAAAAATTATAAGGAATTTGAAAAAGTATTGTTAAAGCAATGTAAAGAGATAGAAAATAACAATGCTCAAGAAGATGAAGAAGAAATAGAATAAAAGTGAAAATAAAAAAAAAGCATCTATGAGATTTGATCTTATAGATGTTTTTTTGTTCATAAAAACGAGAGATGCCATACACTCGTTTTAAAATAATAAAGAGATAGGTGTTATGAGCCGATGCTATAAAGTTCATTCGTATGATTACAAAAGGTCTATTTGTATGAAGTGCGTAAGTGAGATTTTGTGACATATACTCACAATAAAAAAAGAGTTCAGGAGGCAAGGCTTGTAAGAGGATATATAGATGTAAAAAGTTTGGGCAAGTATGAACAATAGTTAATACCAAAATATTAACAGCATCTGTAGTAGATTTTAATCTACATACTAGACTATCATAATTGAAAGTGACGGAATGAGGGGTTTCAGTTAAGATGTATTATTTTTTAGCACACAGGGGATAATACATCATTTTTCTGTTCAGAAATTTCAGGGTTTCGAGATTATTTTAACGAAAAAATAAATTTGAATAAAAACTGGGAAATATCTTGACAACTGTTCTCCGAAGAGTTAACATCACACAAATATAAGAAAGGTGGTAGTCAATATGGAGGAAATATTGAAAAAAATTTATTATGAGGATTCAGCAGATTTTTTTATTTCTATATATGAAAGTAGTGAGAGTGATGGAAGAATTCTAACAGAAGAATTTAAAAAAGAATTAAAAAAATATACAGATCCGAGAAATAAGTTAAGAGAAGATCTAAATATGAAAATGAAAATTGCTTGTAAATCTGATGAAATCTTATATGCAGAATTGCAAAAATACTTGGATGAATACAAACAAGCATTAGAGAACGAAAATGCATTTTATACAAAAAGATATTACAAACAACGGAATGAGAGATGCCATAAAATTGTTAATAGACTTGTATTATGAGAAAAAATAAAATATATCTAATTTAAAACACGATATCAATAAAAATAATGAATATCGTGTTTTTTTTGCTTAAAGGGGTACAAAAAGATAAAAATGTGATATAATATAAATGTTATAAAGATACGGAAGGGACAATAAATGATGGAGGATAAGATCTTAAAACAAAATATTAGTAGACTAGGTATTAGTGACAATGCATTAGATATATTAAAGAATAAAAACATTATTATGATAGAACAATTATGTAAGAAAAGTAAAACAGAACTTAAAGATATGGAATTGTCACAAAGTGATATTCGTAAAATTGAAATAGAATTACAACTATTAGGCTACAATTTAAGAAATAGTTTATAATAATAAAATATGAGGTAAAAATGAAAGAAATAATATTTCCAAACTTAAATTTAAAGTTTACAATAAACAGCATTGCAATAAGTTTAGGTAATATACAAATATATTGGTATGCTATTTTTATAGTAAGTGCATTTGCAATAGCAATAATTTTCTGTAAAAGAGATGATGGTAAATACAATATAAAATATGAAAATATATTAGAAATATTTTTGTTTGTAATACCAATATCTATTATATTTGCAAGATTATATTATGTGATATTTAGATTAGATTATTATATTCAAAATCCAATAGAAATTATGGCTATACAAAATGGTGGACTCGCTATTTACGGTGGAATAATAGGAGCAGTAATAACGATAGCAATATATTGTAAAATAAAAAAAATTGATATGTTAGATGTTTTAGATTATATAGTACCATTTTTAGCATTAGGACAGTCAATTCGGAAGATGGGGAAATTTTTTTAATGCAGAGGCTCACGGATCAGTAACAAATAGTATATTTAAAATGGGAATTATCGAAAATGAAAATTACATAGAAGTACATCCAACTTTCTTATATGAATCTATTTGCACATTTATAATATTTTTACTTTTATATTCCATTAGAAATAAAAGAAAATATAGGGGACAAATAACATATACATATTTGTTTTTATATGGATTTGTGAGAACAATTATAGAGGAAGTACGAACTGATAGTTTAATGTTAGGAAATTTAAGAATTTCGCAAATATTATCTATTATATTGTGCATAGTATGTGGAAGTATTTTAACATATAAAAAAGTAAAAGGGAAAAATAAAAATGAATAGGAAAAAAACAATTTTTGTCGGAATTATCATTTTTTTTATGATTATTATATTAGACCAAGTAACAAAAGTCTTTTTTATAAATAAAAATATCATTATAATGCAAGGAGGACTTTTAGAATTTAATTACACCGAAAACACAGGAATAGCATTCAATATAGGTATAGGAAATATTTTTATAATAGGAATAATAAATATATTAGTTTTAGGCTTAATCGTTGTGTTCATAGCAAAGAGTAAAATAAATTTAAAAGTTTTAATACCATTATTCTTAATATTTTCAGGAGGGATAAGCAACTTAATAGATAGGATATTAAGAGGGTATGTAATAGACTTTATAGATATATATAATTTTCCAAATTTTAATTTAGCAGATGTAAGTATCACAATAGGAATTGTATTGTTAATATATAGAATATTAAAGGATAGCATATTAGAGCATAAGGAGAATTGATTCAATGATTTTTAATTTAGAATATATCACAAATTATATTGATAAAAAGATTAGAAAAAATGAAAATATAATAGTAATTACATTTCACGAATTAAAGGTACAAGAAAATCTATCAGACCAACAAATAGAATATTTCTTGGATAAATCGAAAATAAGATTAGTTAATCTAGGTTATAAAATTTATGAAGAGGGAGATACATACACAATAGATGGGGAAGAACATTTAATTGAGAACAATATTTACTATGTTGCAATAAAAAAACGAAAATAAGACAAATGAAATTTGAGAGAAACATATACAAAATTTAGTTTTTATGCTATAATCATTTTGAAATTTTTTATTAAAGGTAAGGAGGAAAATCCATAATGTTAAAAACTATTAAATCATATAAAAATACAATTATTATATGTATTTTTGGAATTATTGGATCATTATCACAATTACTAGTAGAATATTTATTAACAAATAAAGGAGAAAAATCAGTTGGATTTTTTGAAATGTATGCATTTGTAATTGCTTACTACATAATATTTAGAATAGCTTTAGTAATAATACATTCCATTTTATGCCTATTAAAAATTACAAAATATGAACCAGAAAGTTGTTCATATATAAAAGATGAATTTGACAAAAAATTAAGAGAAAAATGGAATATTCAATATCAAAAACAAATGGATAGATACAAAGCAAGGATATGTTATATGGTTATATGGATATTATTTTGGTTTATAGCTTCATTGGTTTCAGGACATGGAATTTTTACAGCATTATTTATGACTTTTGTATTTGGTATACTTCCTTTTTTAATAGTAGTTGCTCCACTTCCACCAGAAGAATATACTGGCTCAAGCAGTAGTGATGGCATAAGAGGAAGTATATCTAACACAAAAGCAAATATTCAAAGAAAGATATATGCAACAACATGGAATTATGGAAAAAATTATAGCGAAACTACTTTTAGAGATGAAAATGGTAAAAAAGTTGGAACATCTAGTACGCTAAAATGGACTGATGGATATAGTGAAACAACTATAAAAGATAAAGATGGTAATAAAACTGGTTCTATTGATCATTTTAAGTTTTAAAGAATTAAATTTTGAGGGGTGAAAAAAATGAAAAAGAAAATTTTAAGTTTAAGCATTATTGCAATACTTATGATGATGTTATTTTTATTAACTGGATGTGGCAATAAAGAAAACGAAAATAATCAGGATAATCAAGATAATATTGAACAACAAAATCAAATTTCGCAGGAAGACGCATTAGGAATTGTTACTAACTTAATTAGACCAACATATTCAACTGCTAATATAGAAAAAACAGATGTAGATATAACAACTGAAGATATCAATAATGAATCTTTTTTGAATTATTATATATTTAGAATAACAATAGGAGAGGACTTTTACACATTAGTAGTAAATAAGAATACATCAAAAGTATATTTATTTGATGAAAATAATCAAAATAATTTGCAAGAAATAACACAAGATAATATGACTCAATACATAAAGATAACAAAATATACAGGCAATGGATATACAATTTTAATTAAAGATAATGGTAATTGTCATTTAACAATGGATACAAGAGCAGGTGCAGATGATGGAGAATACGCAGATGAAGATGGTACTTATATTATGGAAAACAGTAAAATTACAGTTACATTAAGCAATTCAAAAAAATATGAATTTAATATAGCAGATTTAAACAAAATAACTATAATAGAGCAAGAAAAAACAAACTCTGAATTTGAAGTTGGTACATATAAAGCAAAAGAAACAGATGGGCAATATGTTATTGAAATTAAAGAAAATAACAAATGCCATTTTCAAGCACAAAGTCCTTTTTTAAACATAAATTCTGATGGAACATATACATTAGACAATAATACAATAACATTTAAATTAAACTCTGGAAAAACAATTAGTTGTAGTATAAAAAACAATAATCAAATATATTGGAGCGAAGAAAGTATGACATTTTTCAAAAATTAGAGGGGAGAATATGTAATTATGAAAAAGAAAGTTTTAAGTTTAGGAATAATAACAATTTTAGTTATGATGCTAGTTTTATTAACAGGTTGTGGAAATACAGAAAATACTAGTTCAAATACAGACAATAGTAAATCAAATAAAGAAGAAAGTATTAAAGATTCATCAATATATGGAACTTGGGTAGATGAAAATGAAAAAAATTCTAGTATGGATAATGTTTGGGTTTTTGATGAAAATGAAGTATATTGGAGTAATAATTGGTATGAATCTTATGGAACATATACAATAAAACCAAATAACAAAATTCAAATTACATTAAATAAAAATGGAGATTTTGATGGAAGAAATACAGAATACACATATACAGTATCTGATGGAAAAATGTCTTTAATTCCAGATGATGATAGTGCTAAATATGACAATTTAGTAAAAAAGGATACAATAAAATTAGATTGGCATATATATAAAGGATCAGGCAGTGATATGGATACGCACAAAATTGAAATAAATACAGATGGAACTTGCCATGTAAAAGTTTCAAATGAAAAATATAACATTGATTCTGATGGAACATATACATATACACCTAAAGGAAAGAAAATTGAAATCACATTAAATTCTGGAGAAGTATTAAATTGCGTTATGGATTCTTTTGGAATTAACTGGACTGATGAAAATTATTTATTTTATGAATAAAATTTAAGGAGTAAAGTATGAAAAAGAAAATTTTAAGTTTAGGAATAATTGCAACCTTAGTTATAATGTTAGTTTTATTGACAGGTTGTGGAGATACAGAAAATAATAAAGCAAATGAAGATAATAAGATAAATCAAGAATATCAAGAATATATTGATGCCATTAGAAATGCTGAAGCTAGTGATTATTTTAGTAAATATACATTAGGAGAATTATTTGATAATGCTTTAACAGATTCAGTTTGGGATCAATACACTAGAGAAATACCTGGAGGAACTAATAAGATATTGATTAGTGTAAAAGGTAATGACAAATTTAATGAAAGTGAAATAACAGAAGTTATTTACGAAGTAAATACAGAAACATTAGAATACAAATATTATAGTATGTATGTTGACAATGAAAAAGGTGGTAATCTAATGTCACTTATGAAAAAATCTTCTGATGATTTAGATGAACAAAAAAACAATCAATAATTGTAACTTTGTAAACACATATACAAATTTTTAAGTTTATGATATAATTGTTTTGAAATTTTTTATTGAATTTGGGAGGAAAATATGAAAAAGAAAATTTTAGGGATAGGAATTGTAACAATTTTAGTTTCAATGTTAGTATTATTAACAGGTTGTGGTAATGAAGAGAATAGCAATGGAGGAAATGAAAGTTCAAAAATTTCCAAAAATAGTTTAGCATCACAAGTTAAAATTGGCGACTATGTTGATTATAAAATAGAAAGTGGAAAATCATATACATCACCTAAAGATAAAACTGGCTATGATAAAGACCAAACATTTGAAACGACAGGAGAAGAAAAATGGAGAGTTTTAAATGTCAGTGAAGATGGAACTATTGATTTAATATTAGATGGAAGTATAAAAACAATAATTGACAAAGCATTTTATATTAAGGGAAAAATAGGAACTGAAAATTTTGAAAGTGAATTAAGTAATATTACAAATATATATCTTAATAATACTTATGCTACATCAAGTAGAAGTATAACTAGAAGTGATTTAGAAAATATGATGGATTTAGATGCCACAGTAAAAAGTTTATTAAAACATTATGATACAGACTTATATACTCATAGTGATATAAATACAAATGGTACAAGAGAAGAAGTATTTGAAAGTATGAATAAGTCTTATTATGATTATTATGGAAATACTATATCAGTAGATGGCAAAAATATAACATTAAATAGAAGATTTCAATTAGAAACTGGAGCTTCTTTGCGTGATTGTATTACAGATGAGGGGTATAAAAGTATTTTGGAAGGGACTCCTTTTGTATGGCTTTCTGAAAATGCTGAAATGGGATTATTCCAAAACGATTTTTGGACTGGTGTAGAATATCAACTATCAACATTTTCATATAATTCTTCATTCTATACATTAAAAAATGCTAACCCATATACTATTAAATTAAATAAAATTAGTGATAATACTTATGAAAAAAATGATGAAACAGAATACTCTGTTAATGCTAATATTAAACCAATAATAACATTAAAATCAAATATTGAATCTAATGGTGGCAATGGAACAAGTGATAATCCATTTACTTTGAAATAATATAAAATAATAATAAATTAAAAGTAAGAGGTGTAATTATGTATTGTGATGTATGTGGGTATAAAAACAAAGACACGGCTAAGTTTTGTAAAAAATGTGGAGCAAGTTTAGAAGAAGAAAAGCAAGAATTAGAAAAAAAAGAAGATGTAGAAAAAGTATTAGAAAATGAATTTGAAGATAGTCAAGATGAAAAAAAATTAGATAAAAAAGACTTGTTAAGTTACTTAAATATTGTTAAAGAATTAGAAATAAACAAATTAGGGTTAGGAAATAGTATAATAAATCTGCATAATTTAGATAAGAAAGAATATGCAAGAATTATAAAACCATTAAAAAAAGAAGAAAAGCCAACAATATTTTCTTCAATTTTGGAGTGTTATGTAGTTATTACTGGGATTATGGTAGTGCTTTCTATTATAGCATACATTATATTATTTTTCCATTTTGGTAATAAATATCAACCTAGAAGTTGGGAGGTACTATCTAAAGTCCTTGTAAGCCCATTTAAAATTATTATTCCAATAGCGATTGGTGTATATATAATAACAGCTTTTATTGGAGTAATATTATACAAGAAAAATTCTGTAAAATATAAAAAGCATAGCAATAAAGTTGATACGGAGAATGAAAGACAATTAACTATTTATAATAATGAAAAAAATATTATTGATGGTAGAATAACTAATATTGATAATAATTTAAAAGACACAGAAAAAACATTAAATGCTTATTACGATTTAGATGTTATATATCCAAAATATAGAAATCTTATTGCAGTTACAACATTTATAGAATATTTGGAGTCTGGAAGGTGTAAATCACTTTATGGATATACAGGATGTTATAATGTATATGAACAAGAATTAAGACAAAATGTTATTATTGGAAAGTTAGATCAAGTTTTAGCTAAATTAGAACAAATAAAGAAAATGCAATTTGCTACATATTTGGCAATTCAAACAAGTAATGCTCTACAAAGTGCTTTTCTTAACACTTGTACTGATATGCTAAATGAGCAAAGACGAGCAAATGCTACATTAGAGGCACAAGCACAAGATACTAAAATTACAGAAAGAAATAGTGAGATAATGGCTACTATATCTACATTAAATTATATTAAGCATAATTAAAATAATGGGGGAATAAAAAATGAAAAAGAAAATAATTATTAGTGTAATTGTTATTCTAATTATAGTAGTTATTGGTTTTGGAATTTGGTTTTTTTTGAAAAAGCCAAATGAAACAGAACTTGTAAATGAAGAAAATACAACTTTAAATAATATAAGTGGTCAATATTCTGATGTTAAAATTACAGATTTTCAAACAGCAAAAGAATCAATAGAAGATGTAAAGGAAGAAATAAAAATAAAATCCGTAAGTGATGAATTAGAAGAAACACAGAACAATTCAAATGAAACCTTTAATACATATAATTTTAAACAAGTTTATAATGGGCTAGAAGTTATTGATGGTGATTTATTAGTATATGCTGATAAAGAAGGAAATGCAAAAGGTATTATCAATAAATATAAAGAAATTTCAGAATTAAATACTACTCCTAAAAATACACAAGAAAGTTTAAAAGAAGTTGTAAAAAGTGAAATAAAAAAAACGTATGAAAATGAAGTTGAAATAAAAGATGGCAAGTTAGTTATTTATCCGATAGAAGATAAGTATATTTTAGCATATAAGTATGAATTAGACTTGGGATTAGATGATGTTAATACAATTATTTATGTAAGTGATGAAACAAAAGAAATATTAAATATAGTAAATCCTATATATGGTGTAGAAAATTATAGTGAATTTCTAAAGGATGGAATATACATATTAGAAGATACATCAAGGAATATTAAAATACAAAAAGCACTAAATCCAACTATTGATGAAAAAACAGAATTTCAAGAGTACACTTGGAGTAATTCGACAGATGCAGAAAACGAAGAAAATCAATTAGCAATAAAAGCTGTAAAAACAATACAACAAATATATGATTATTATAAAGAAAAATATAATTGGCTTTCAGTAGATGGCAAAGGAAATGTGAGAATTACAATTATCACAGGTGCAAACAAAGTGGATAGTGGTGATGAAATAATAAATGATTTTGAAACAAATGCAGCCTTTATTAAACCTAATTATATAATTTTGGGTTCAAAAAATCTTTATAATGATAATATAGAAATATTAGGACATGAATATAATCACGGTGTTTTTTACTATACTGTTGGAAAATGTGAAAAAAATACATTACAAACTAATGCATTACACGAGGCTTATGCAGATATAATGGGAATGTGTATAGAAACTTATTATAATAAAAATGAAAATTTAGATTGGTATATAAATTCTAATTTAGGAAGAGATATAAAAAATTCAAATGTTAAATATACAGATTTACCACAATTTGGTGGAAAAGTTGGCGAATGGATTTATAGTATGTTTAATAAAGAAGAACATTATTACAGCTTGGTAATTTCAAAGGCAGCATATTTAATGAGTGATGCATTGACATTAAAAGAATTTGAGGAACTATGGTATAAATCTATGAGTTTATTGCCAGACAATCCTAATTTTTATGATTGTGTTTATGCTGTTTTAACAACAGCAAGAGCAATTGGATTAACAGATTCTCAAATTCAAAAAATAACAGATGCATTTGATAAAGTAGGATTAACTGCCACAGATACTTTAAATACTCATATTGGAAAAGTAGAAAGTTGGGCAAAAGATAAATTTTACAATAATGCAATAAATAATGTAATTGGAGATTGGAAAGCAACAAAAACGAGTAATGATAATTATTCTCTAGGTTATATATATGGTACATCAGTAACAACTAACAATAGTTTAAAATTAAATAAAGATGGAACTTATACATTATATTTAGGATTTACTTTTTCGCAAAAGGGAAATTATCAAATAAGTGGAACAACAATAAATTTAACTAATAATGAATATACAGGAGATAGTCCAGACCATAAAATGGCACAACAATTAAAAATAAATGATGATCAGATAATATTAGAAGAAAAAGCAGATGATAATACAAGTATTAATATAATTTTTGAAAATGTAAAAAATATTTCAAATAATACTATAAGTACAGAAACGAATAATAACAATAATAAAACTAATAATGAAACAACAAGCACAAATAAAACCAATACTAATACAAGTACAAATACAAACAATAATACATCTACAACAACGCAAACACCATCACAAACAACTGCAAAAGATTTCAAAGTAGGAAGTGCAACTGTTAAGTATGGTACTTATAAAGGTATAGATGCAGCAACAGGAGATACTTTAATTTTAAAATCAGATGGAACGGCACTAATAAATGGAAAAAGCTATACATTTGCAGTAGAAAAATATAATTTTGGACAGGATTCATCAAGCAGTTCTATGGAAGATGGAATTGTATTTAAAAACTCATCAGGCTCTACAGTTTTTGCTGTATATGTTGGAAATGATGGAACATTATACAACGAGCCTAATGGATATGTATATAGTGGTAATTAAAAAAA
>CANQFE010000041.1 GCA_947598285.1 uncultured Bacilli bacterium | reverse complement strand
TATATAAAATTCACAATTTTAAAAATATGAGAATTATTTCTCGTATTTTTTTTGATGTGGTGTATTTATACTTTTTTATATAATAAAATGAAATTGTTGAAATGAGGTGTTACTCATGAAGAAAAAAATAATTATATCTTTATTTTTAATAGTAATAATTGTTTTAGTTATAGGTACTATTGTTGTGATAAAAAACAAAGAACAAGGTACAAATCAAAAAACGAATGAAAATAATTCTAATACTGAAGGTGGATATATTGAAATGACAGATAAGAATGAGAATGACTTTCAAATTGATTTAGTATATCATTCACCTAGTAATAGAGATATTCATTATAGTGCATATATTCCATCTAATATTGATAGTTTAGAAGAAGTACCTTTATATATAACTTTACCTGGCTACGAAGGATTATACTTTCAAGGTGTAGGAGTTAATTTAAGATATGAAGATTTTGCTTATATAGCCAAAGAGTTAAATCCTAATATGATAATACTTGCTCCACAATTAAATGACTGGGGAAAACAGTCTGCTGAAGATACTATCCTCCTTACAGAATATTATCAAGAAAATTACAAAATAAGTAATACTTACATAAATGGTTATTCTGGTGGTGGAGAAACATTATCTCTTGTTCTTGATATGAAACCTGAATTATATACAAGAGCATTACTTGTTTCATCACAATGGGATGGTGGCTATGAAAAATTAGTAAATAGTAATACACAGGTTTATTTCTTTATTGGTGAAAGTGATTCTTACTATGGATCAAGTAGTTTTAAAGAAACTTACAATGAGCTTTATAAAAGATATGAGCAAAAAGGATTATCGAAAGAAGATATTGATAAGACTTTAATTTTAGATGTACGAAATCACGAATATTTTACTTCTCACGGAATCTCTGATGAACATGGTGGTGGAGGTTTAGCAGCTCATGAAGAATCTATTATGAAATGGTTATTGGAGATAGAGTAATGAAGAAATTTGGTATAATAATATTAACTCTATTTTTAATAACTGGATGCACTAAAGTAAATACTATAAAGGAAGGTGGTAACGATTTGAGAATATTCACAAAGGATACTCTAGTTTATGATGTTATAAATAACAATTCTTTTAAAGGATTTGGTGATTTAATCTTCCCTGTGGATAGAACGATAGATAAAACTATGACACTTGAAGATGTTGGAGATATTTATATTTGGTATAACTATATTAATCCAGATAAAACGGTAGAAATAGTTAATTATATGAAAGAACAAGTTGATTCTGGTAATCAAATATTTTATGACATTTATACCGAAGAAGAAAAGAAGGAAGATAAGACAAAAGAAAATACAGGTTTATTCTTCTTTAGAGGGAACGCCAATGCTAAATTTGCTATTGTAAATGCTGGTGGTGGATTTATGTATGTTGGAGCAATGCACGATAGTTTTCCTCACGCTTTAGAACTTGCAAAGAATGGTTATAATGCCTTTGCTCTTATTTATAGACCAGGAGAGAATACAGCAATGGAAGATTTAGCAAGAGCAGTTGCCTTTATTCATGAGCATAGTCGCGAATTACAAGTAGATGTAAATGACTACTCTGTTTGGGGAGGAAGTGCTGGTGCAAGAATGGCTGCATGGTTAGGTAGTTATGGAACTGAATATTTTGGAGAGAAAGAATATCCTCGCCCTAGTGCTGTCATAATGCAGTACACAGGACTATCTGAAGTAACAGGTAATGAACCACCAACTTATAATTGTGTTGGAACAAGTGATGGAATTGCTGATTATCGTGTTATGCAAGAGAGGATTAACAAAATTAAAGAAAGTGGTACAAATGCTGAAATAAAAATATTTGAAGGACTTCCTCATGGCTTTGGACTTGGGGAAGGAACGAAAGCTGAAGGCTGGATAAATAATGCAATAAAGTTTTGGGAGGAGAATATGTAATGAAAACAATCGTTATTTATTATGGATATGGTAGTCATACTAAAATGATTGCTGAAAAAATTAAGGATGAACTAAATTGTGATATTTTAAAAATTACACCTAAAGTACCTTACTCTGATGATTACGGGACGGTCGTAGATGAAACTGAAGATAATCTACAAAGTAGAAAAACACCTGAAATAGAAGATATTAACATCAATTTAGACGATTATGACAAAATTATTTTAGGAACTCCAGTTTGGTGGTACACAATTACTCCACCAATTAGGACATTTCTTACGAAGTATGATTTAAGTGGCAAAACAATATATCCTTTTGCAACAAATGCTGGATGGCTTGGTTCGACATTTAAGGAAATAAAAGAATTAACGAAAGGAAATGTTAAAGATGCTTTAAGTATTCAGTTTAGTACAGATCATACAGAAAATAAGCTAATAACAAGTAATAAAGAGATAGAAGAATGGATTAATTTAATAAAGGAGGAAAGATAAAATGGAATATGTTAAATTAAACAATGGCGTAAAAATGCCTATCTTAAATTTTGGGGTATATCAAATACCACAAGCTGAAACAAAAGAAGCAGTATTAAATGCTATTAAAGTTGGTTATAGAGGTATTGATACAGCTCAAAGTTATTTTAACGAAAAAGAAGTTGGAGATGCAATCCGTGAATGTGGTATCCCAAGAGAAGAATTATTTATCACAACAAAAATATGGATAGATAATTATGGCTATGAAAAATGTAAAAAATCAGTAGAAGAATCTCTTGAAAAATTACAAACAGACTACATCGATTTAGTTTTACTACATCAACCTTTTGCTGATTATTATGGAGCATATCGTGCTTTAGAAGAACTATATGAAAATGGTAAAATAAAAGCTATCGGAGTATCAAACTTTTATCCAGATAGACTTGCTGATATGTGTTTATTTGAAAGAAAAGTTGTTCCTGCAGTCAATCAAATAGAAACTAATCCAATTAATGCTAGATTTAAAGATCAAGAAGTTGCCGAAAAATATGGAACAAAGATTATGGCGTGGGCTCCATTTGGTGAAGGAAGAAACAATATGTTCACAAATGAAACATTGGTGGAAATTGGTAAAAAATATAACAAGAGTGCTGCTCAAGTTATCTTGCGTTGGTTAATTCAAAGAGGTGTTATTATTGCTTGTAAATCAACGCATTATGAAAGAATACAACAAAATTTTGAAGTATTTGATTTTGAATTATCAGAAGATGATATGAATAAGATTAAGGAACTTAATAAAGATGATTCCCTATTCTTCAATCATCAAGATCCTAATATGGTTGAATGGTTTGATAATATGGTAAAGACTCGTAGAGTAGAGCAAGATGCAAGTAAAGAGAAAAAGAATTGGTAAAATATAGAAAGGTGAATTTTATGAATAAAAAAGTAATCATTAGTATAATCGTAGTCATTCTAGTATGTGTCATAGGTATTGTAGTTGCCTTTATGATTAGTAATAATAAGAGTCCTAATGAAAGTAACAATAATAATGAAAATACAAATAATAATTCTACTTCTAATGAAACATTAAATAATAACGAAAATGAAAATGAGAATGAAGAAAGTAATAACGATGGGGCAGTTGGTAGTAAAGTATTAGTTGTTTATTATTCTGCTCAAAATCATACGGAAGCTGTGGCTAAACAAATTGCTGAAAATTTAGATGCTGACATCTTTGAAGTAATCCCAAAAGATGTATATACTTCTGATGATCTAGATTGGACTGATTCTAATTCTAGAGTTACAAAAGAACATGATGATGAATCTTTAAGAAATATTGAGCTTGTTACAACAGATGTTCCTAATTGGGAAGATTATGATACAGTTTTAATTGGTTATCCTATTTGGTGGGGTATTGCAGCATGGCCTATTGATAACTTTGTTAAAAACAATGATTTCACAGGAAAAACAGTTATTCCATTCTGTACTTCTTCTTCCAGTGGCTTAGGACAAAGTGGTGAAATACTTGAAGAATATGCGAATGGTGGTAATTGGCAAGAAGGACACCGTTTCTCATCAAGTGCAAGTGATAGTGATATAAAATCATTTACTGATAGTATAAAATAACAAAATTGGAAGTATATATGAAGAAAAAAATCGTTACTCTAATTATTGTAATTATATTATTAGCTCTGATAGTCTTAATAGGTTTTGTAATATTTAATAAAGATAATAGTAAACAAAATGAAAGTACTGGTGGTAATAGCATGAATGCAGAAAGAACAGGTTGGGCAAAGGATATTCCAGCAAATTATAAAATAAAGTCTAATCATCAGGGAAAATTAGAAACAATTCATTATGATACTAAAGATTATACAACTGGAGATGATATTACTAAAACTGCGATTATCTATCTTCCTTATGGATATGATGAGAAAAGTGATAAAGAATATAACATTTTATATTTAATGCATGGCTGGGGAGGTCATGCAGGAGATTTCTTTGAGTATAGCAATATCGTAAATATTTTAGATAATATGATAGAAAATAAAGACATTGAACCTTTAATTGTTGTGGCTGCCACATTTGATGCTGAAAATAAAGGACAAGATTGGGGAAGAAGTGTTGAAGAACTAGAACCTTTCCATTTAGACTTTGAGAAATCTTTAATGCCTTATGTTGAATCTCATTATAAAACTTATGCCAAAAGTACCTCTAAAGAAGATTTAATTGCATCAAGGAGTCACAGAGCATTTGCAGGATTTAGTTTAGGTGGAGTAACAACTTGGTGGATGTTTAAATACGATTTAGATTACATTAAATATTTCTTACCAATGTCTGGAGATGCTTGGTATGTCGAAACTTTTGGTGGATTATACTCTCCGAAAGAAACGGTTGATGAAGTAGAAAAAATTGTTTCTTCAACCGATAAAGATTATTTCATATATGCAGGACTTGGTACGAATGATGCAAGATACGATCAAGTAAACAATCAAATGGTTGAAATGTTAAAAAGAGATGTATTTAAAGACACTTTTGTTTATTATCAAATAGATGGTGCTTATCACGATATGAACGCAACAGATATTGATATGTATAATGGACTTCCTATGTTTTTCAAATAAAAAGAGGATCACTTACGATTCTCTTTTACTGTGGCTTTTAATCCATTTTTAATTAAATTAGCTGATAACTTAATAGCCTCATCCATAGGTAATCTTCTCCCATTTTTAACCCATTCTCGATACAAGCCAACACAAGACCAATTAATAAATGAATGAATTAAGTTTTGAGATATTTCATCAAACTTTTTAAGCATATGGAAATTATTATCGGAGAGTGCATAATCTTCTACTTTTTGAATCATGCGAAGTCTTATATATTCAAAATTAGGACTGGTATTAATTCGTTCAAACATCATTCCTTTTTCTTCGGAATAAGTAAAATAACTTTTAACTAATTCATCCACTTCTTCAATCGGGTTGAAATCTTTAATTAAATCATAATATTCATGAGTATAGTCAGAAATAAAATCCTCAAGTATATCTTCAATAGAAGAATAATGTAAATAGAAGGTTCGACGGTTAATCATAGCTTTATCGCATAAATCTTTGATCGTTATTTTTTCAAAATCGGTCGTTACAATCATTTCATTAAAAGTATCTTTTAAAATTTTTTTTGTTCTTTGTATTCTTAAATCGTTATTTGCCATATCTTCTCTCCTTTAATACACATATTTTTAAAATTGAGAATTATTTCTCATTAAAAATTAAAGTGTGGTATTAATTTCTTATATATATAATTATAATGGAAATATAAAATTTATGCAACACGTGTGCATAATTTAGAAAGGAAAATAATTATGTCAAGAATACTTATTACTTATTTTGGAACTTATGGTACAACGGAAAAATTTGCGAAAGATATACAACAACTTACAAATGGCGATTTATTCGAGCTTGTACCTAAAGTTGCTTACGACAAAGATCCTGCTCATTATAATGAGTTAGCAGCACTAGCAAAAAAGGAAAGAGATGAAGATCTTCGACCTGAAATAAAAGAACTACCTGATGTATCAAAATATGATTACATTTTTATTGGTTATCCAATGTGGTGGTACACTTACCCACAAATTATTAGAACATTTATTGAAAGTGTTGATTTAAAAGGAAAAACAATTATTCCATTTAATACACATGAAGGTTCTGGTGATGGTGGAACTTATAAAGAACTTCAAGGGTCTTTACCAGATTCCAAAGTTTTAATTGGACTTCCTATTCGTGGTGAAAATATCAAAAATTACGATCAATTAGGAAATATTAAAGAATGGCTAGATGCCTTAAAAATAATGTAATAGAAAGGAAGAGATGAATAATGAATATTACTTTAAATAATGGTGTAGAAATGCCTATGATTGGACTAGGAACATTTATGATGAGTCCAGCTGATGCGGAAGGGTCTGTTTACAATGCAATAAAATGTGGATACAGACTTATTGATACAGCAAATGGCTATATGAATGAAAGAGCAGTTGGTCGAGGAATTAAAAAATCAGGAGTACCAAGAAATGAAATATTTCTAGAAACAAAATTATGGCCTACTGTTTACAGTAATCCAAATGCAATAGAGGAAACCCTAGAAAGATTGGATACAGATTATATTGACTTGTTATTGTTACATCAACCTTGTGCTGATTATAAAGGTGCCTATAAAATGATGGAACAAGCAGTTCGTGATGGCAAAGTTAAAGCAATTGGACTTTCTAATTTTGAAGGTGAACCTTTAAAAGAAATTCTTGCAATGTGTGAAATAAAACCCTCTGTTATTCAAGTAGAAGCTCATCCCTATTTTGGACAAAAAGAATTAAAAGAAGAACTTGCTAAAAATGATATTAAAATTCAAGCGTGGTATCCACTTGGACATGGTGATAAATCGCTTCAAGAGGAAGAAGTATTTACTAGACTTGCTGAAAAATATAATAAAAGCAATGCTCAAATCATTTTAAGATGGCATATTCAAAGTGGACATATCATTATTCCTGGAAGTAGAAATCCTGAACATATTAAAGATAATGCTAATATATTTGATTTTGAACTTACAAATGATGAAATGAATGAAATTAACGCACTTGATAAAAATAAAAGATATTATGAACCAAAACCAGAATTATTAGAGGCGTATGCTTCAATGGAATTAAAATCAGAAATGGATGTTTAAGGAGGAGTTATTCATGGGAAAATTAGATGGAAAAATTGCCATTGTTACAGGTGGTGGCTCAGGTATAGGAAAGGCTATTGCTCTTGATTATGCTAAAGAAGGAGCAAAAGTTGTAATTATTGGAAGAAAAGAAGATGCTTTAAAAGAAACATCAAGTATGAATAGCAATATTTCTTATGTAGTTGGAGATATTACGAAAGATGAAAAAGTAAAAGAATTAGTTAATTTTGTAAAAACGAATTTTGGGCGTCTTGATATATTAGTAAACAATGCTGGATGGTGTCCTGTTCAATTTTTAAAAGATATGACAATTGCTGATTATGATAAAGCGTTTGATTTAGATGTTAGAGCATTAGTGAGTTTAACGATTGAATCTCTACCACTAATTAGAGAAGCAAAAGGTTTAATTATTAACTTATCTACTGTTGGATCTACTCATAGATCAGCCAATCTTTCTATGTACACAGGTGCAAAGGCAGCAGTTGAAAACTTTACGAGATGTTGGGCTTTGGAACTTGCTAGTGAGGGAGTTAGAGTTTGTGCTATTGCTCCTGGTGCGATTGATACCAATATTTGGAATGTAACGGACTTATCTCCTGAAGAAGCTAAAAAACATAGAGAAAACATTGAATCAACTATTCCTTGTGGTAGATTTGGTCGCCCTCATGAAATTGCTTCTGTTGCTACATTCCTAGCAAGTGAAGATGCAAGTTATATCAATGGTGCAATTATTGCCGTAGATGGAGGTCAAGGAGCAGCATAATAAAAAAGGAGGTAAATTATAATGAATAAAAAAGTTATGACAATAGTTATAGCAGCCCTTATTGTAATTGTTTTGGCTATCGGGGGATTCATGCTATTTGGAAGAAGTAGAAGTGTTGGATTAGATAGTAGTATCGAAAATCAAGATGGGGCAGTTGGTAATACTACTTTAGATAGTGATAGAGTTTTAGTTGTTTATTTCTCTGAAACAGGAAATACCCAAAAATTAGCCCAAGAAATTTATGAACAAGTTGGTGGTAATTTTAGAAGAATAGAACCAGTGAAACCATATCCAACAGGTGCTGATTTATTTGACTACACGGAAAAGGAAAGAGACAATGATGAAAGGCCAGAATTTAAAGACTTAAACATTAATCTTAATGATTATGATTATATTTTTGTTGGTTATCCAATGTGGTGGTACACTTTACCAATGATGATGTATACTTTCTTTGATACTTATGATTTTAGTGGAAAAACAATTATTCCATTTAATACCCATGAAGGAAGTGGAGATGGTGGAACATATGAAACCATTAAGAAATTTGAACCTAATGCAACTGTATTAGACGGACTTCCTATTCGTGGGAGAGATATGAGCAAAGATCAAACGGATACAGTAAAAAAATGGCTAAAAGGTTTAGGATTTGATGAAAAAAATTAGACTTTTTTTAGACATATTGCTATTCATAACTACGATATTGTTAATAAGCACTAATATAACAGGACATTTATTACATGAGATACTTGGTATATCTATATGTATTCTTGTTATTCTACATTTGATACTTAATAGAAAATGGATAGCAAATGTTACTAAAAATATAACCAAAACTAAAAATAATATAAAGATTTTATATATTGTTGATATTTTAACTTTTATTAGTTATTTAGGAGCTATTCTTTTTGGAATTTTAATAAGTAATCAAATATTTGATTTTAATACTAATGGCAATGCTTACCTTATGCTTTTACACCATGTATTTGGAAGATTTGCTATTGTGATGATGTTAATACATTTAGGGTTTCATCTAAAAAACATAATAAATAAATTTACAAATAATGAGACAATTAAAGGGGTTATATACATTGCATATATAGTTATTACAGCAACTTTTACTTTATATCTAATTTATACACTTTCTAATAGTTATGTATGGCAAAGTATTATGTAAAAGGAGTATTATGAAAAAAGGAATTATTATAACAATTCTTGTAATTGTCGTTGTCTTGGTAGCAGGTAGTTTTATTGTATCAAGATTTCTACCTGGAAAAATTGAATTAACCTCACCTTATGAAGAAGGACATGATGTAACTGATTGAGATGACGAAACAAATAAAAATGCTAGTGTTGTATATATGACAACAGATATTTCAAGTGAAGGTTTAATGAAAGCCTATGAAGCATTAAATTTCACTCCAACAGGAAAAGTTGCAATTAAACTTTCAACAGGTGAACCTCCAGCTAGTAATTATTTAAGACCAGAACTTATTAAAGATTTAGTTCAAAGTGTTGATGGAACTATTGTTGAGAATAATACAGCTTATGGAGGACAAAGAAGTTCTACGGAAATGCACAAGCAAGTAGCCAAAGATCATGGATTTACTGATATTGCTAATGTTGATATATTAGATGAAGATGGCAGTCTTGAAATATCAACAAATGGTGGTGAAATTATTTCTTCTAATTTAGTTGGTAGTCATTTTGCAAATTATGATTCTTATATTGTTTTATCTCACTTTAAAGGTCATGCAATGGCAGGATTCGGTGGATCACTTAAAAATATCTCAATAGGTATGGCATCTAAAGAAGGAAAATGCTTAATCCATACGGGAGGTGAGTCTCATACTTCGCCTTGGGGTGGAGATCAAAATAAATTCTTAATGTCTATGGCTGAAGCTGGAAAGTCAGTATCAGATTATTTAGGAAATGGTGAAAGAATAGTTTATATCAATGTCTTAAATCGTATATCAATAGACTGTGATTGTGATGGAAATCCAGCTGAACCTGACATACATGATATAGGAATTTTAGCATCAACAGATCCTGTTGCATTAGACCAAGCTAGTATTGATTTAGTTTATAAAGCCGAAGGAAGTGATTCTTTAGTTCAAAGAATTGAATCAAGAAATGGTTTACTTGTACTTGAACACGCTGAAGATATTGGACTTGGAAGTCGTTATTATAAAATGGTGAACATTGATGATTGATGCTATAAAATCATGGTTCGTATATTTTTGGTATTATTTTGAAATTCAATTTTCACAAATATTTATTTATTGGGCGATAGGAATTGTCATTGGTTCTATCATCTCGGTATTCGCTAAAGATAAAATCCATAAATTCTTCTTATATATAGAAAAAAAGAATTTAGGGATACTAGGAATCTTTATAGCAAGTTTACTTGGAATTCTTTCTCCTCTTTGTATGTATGGAACAATTCCTATTGCGGCCGTCTTCTCTAAAAAAGGTATGAAAGATGATATGTTGGCCTCTTTTATGATGTCGGGGGTACTTTTAAATCCACAACTTTTAATTCATACATCAGCACTTGGAGTAAAAATGATGTTAATTCGCTTAAACAGTTGTATATTAATGGGATTTATTGCAGGACTTTTAATAAGAATTTTTTATAAGAAAAAATCATTTTTTAGATTTGATAAATTAGAGAAACCTCATAATCACGATACCGATCCTAATATACTCATGAGATTATTAAAAAATATTGGTCGAAATATTAAAGCAACAGGTCCTTACTTTTTAGCAGGAATAGTTTTATCTGTTTTATTTCAAATGTATGTACCTGGATCACTCGTTGAGAACATGTTTGGTAATAATGGCTTTGGCGTTTTGATGGCCGCGACGATTGGTGTTCCTTTATATGTATGTGGTGGAGGAACTATTCCTCTACTTCAAGAATGGCTCTCTAAAGGAATGAGTTTAGGAGCTGCAACGTCTTTTATGATTACAGGTCCGTCAACCAAAATAACAAATTTAGGTGCATTAAAAATTGTTTTAGGAATGAAAAATTTTGTGATATATTTATTATATGTAATGATTAGTTCGTTAATAGTCGGACAAATCATTAACTTAGTATTTTAGAAGAAAGAAGGAAAATTTATGAACAAGGAAGAATTTGACAAATTAAAAGTAGAAAAATTTAAAAATTTGGAAGGTGATGAATAATGAAAAAACAAACAGCAGGTAGAGAAAAGTTAGGAACTATTGCACCTAAATTTGCCGAATTAAATGATGATGTATTATTTGGGGAGGTATGGAGCAGGGAAGACAAATTGGGAGCTCGGGACAGAAGTTTAATAACAATATCAGCCTTATTTGCTATGGGGTTATATCCACAATTAAAATCACATTTAGCAATCGGAAAAGAACATGGTCTTACAAAAGAGGAAGTTGTCGAAGCTGTAACCCAGTTAGCATTTTATTGTGGGTGGCCAAAAGCATGGAGTACATTCCCTTTAATTGAGGAAGTATATGGAAGTGATGATAAAAATGAATAAAGAAGAATTTGACAAATTAAATGTATTTGGATTAGGAGAACCAAATGATGCTTTTGCTGAATATTTTAGTGGAAAAAGTTATCTTAATATGTTAGCAAAAACGGAAAATGGAATCAGTTTTGCAAATGTAACATTTGAACCAGGATGTAGGAATAATTGGCATATTCATGTGTCTAAATCTGGTGGAGGACAAGTTTTAATTTGTACTGCGGGATATGGATATTATCAAGAATGGAATCAACCAATAAGGAAGTTAAAACCTGGTGATATTGTAGTAATTCCTGCAAATGTAAAACATTGGCATGGAGCACAACCTGATTCTTGGTTTAGTCATATTGCAGTAGAAGTACCAGGAGAAGACACATCAAATGAGTGGTTAGAACCTATATCTGATGAAGAATATAATAAATTAAGTAAGTAGAAAATAGCTCAACAGATCATTTAAGTGGTCTGTTTTTCTATGTCATAATTTTAATATCAATAATTAATTAAAATAATTAAAAAATGTGTTGTCAAACAAATGTTCAAACTATATAATAATGTTATCAAGGAGGTTAAATATGCAAGAAAGTAATATTATTTTATATGAAACAGAAGATGGAAAAAT
>CANQFE010000040.1 GCA_947598285.1 uncultured Bacilli bacterium | reverse complement strand
GCTCAAAAAAACCAAAATTTCAAAATATCATTAAAAAAATTCATAATATGATATAAATGACTAAATTTTATCTTAAAATCATAAAAAACCTAAACTCAAATAACTTGTTAATTGATTTATTTTATGTTATTATTGAGTTAGGTGAGTAATTATGAATAAAAAAATAATTCTTTTGGGTTTTCTTTTATTTTTTCTTTTCGGTGGGATTTTTTTGGGGAGTTATCTTTTAGGAAATAAGTCTTTAGATTCTTCCACAAAATTATATTTATTTCAAATGAATGATACTTATTTTCTTTCTAGAACAGAAAATATTGATGAAATAGATAAGAAAGAACATTCTATTCAAAATGAAACAAAGGTATTTTCTTATACGTGTAAGGACGCTAATTGTGAAATTCTTAGTACACCGCTTAAAAGTTATAAAAATCCTATTTTTCTAATTTATGATCAAGATTATAAAGTGATTAGTTATCATAATGGAGAACTTAAGACTAGTAAGGTTAGTTTTGATCGTTCTAATATCAAGAATCTTCAAGTTTATGATAATTATTTCACTTTTAATTTCTTGGATAGTAATGAAAGTTCATTTTATCAATTAAAAGATGATAGTATTCAAAAAATTTGGACAGGAGAATATCAAAATTATTACGATGAGGAAGGAAAATTATTAATAGAAGATGATAATAATTGGTATGCTTACGATTATGCAGATGAAAAATTTTTAACGATACCTATTGAAACAAATTCTGATTCTGCTCATTCTTTTTTGAATGTTAAAAAAGCCAATCAAAAAAGCTATTATGTTATGTCTTTTCTTTTTTCATCGATAGCAGATGAACCAGATAAAATTTACCTTGATGATGGCACCCTTATGTTAGATCAAACTTTTTTTCAAACTGTTTTATCTAATGGAGATTTAGTTGTTACTGAGAAAAGAATGCCTTATGTCACTGGGTGTGGAGAAATGATGATAGGTTTTAATGATGTTCAAACGTTTAAAGTTTATGAGGAAGATTTAAGTTACCATACTTCTAAGACTTATCAAGCAATTCTTGGCTTTAAAAGTGATGGTGAAAATGACTATTTTTTAGCTGTTGATGAAAATAATTATTTAAATGTTTATAATTTTCAAGAAGAAGTGGTTTTAGCGATTCAAAAGTGGAGTGATGATGATACTATGGCTTATTGGGAAGTCAATGGCGATGAGATTAAAATAGCTCTTTATAATGAAAAAGAAAATTCTGAAGAATTAACAGAGTATTTGTATGATATCAATCATGGTCTATTAGGACAACAGAAAAAACCGATGATATGTTTAAAATGAGATTTTTTTCTCATTTTTTTCTTTTTAAAAAAAAACTAACTTTTGGTTAGCTTTTCTATCAATTTTTGAAATTCCATTTGTTTTTCTTCTAGTTCTTCTTTGGTTGTTGCTTCAAAACGTAAAGTTAAATTGGGACCAGTGTTACTTGCTCTTATGAGTACCCAAGAATTTGGAAAGTTAATTCGAACTCCATCGATATCTAAATATTGATATTTTTTTTCTTTGACATAATTTGTAACTTGATTTACTATTTCAAATTTTTTTTCATTTGCGACAGGAATTTTTATTTCTGGAGTAGAATAATAAAAAGGTATGTCACTTAAAAGTTCATGGAAACTTTTTTCGGTTTTTGATAAAATTTCTAGAAAACGTAGACCAGCATATATAGCTGAGCATACTTCAGGACCTCGATCATTAAAGAAAATATGACCAGATAATTCTCCTCCTAAAGGGAGATTTTTTTCTTTTGTTTTACTTTCAGTAAAGCTGGTTCCTGTACGAGACATGTAAACTGTACCACCTAAACGATCTACTTCGTCTAAAAGAGCTTTGGAACATTTTACATCGCATAAAAATTCTTTTTGGGAAACTTTATTTATAATATCTTTCATAGCAACAATGAAATATTTATCTGCGGGAATAAATTCGCCCATATTGTCAATTAGCCCTAGTCGATCACCATCGCCATCATAAGCTATGCCAAGATCAGCTTTTTTTTCTTTTACTTTTTCTTTTAGCATTGCCATGTTTTCTTCAACGGCTGGATCTGGATGATGATTTGGAAAAGAACCATCATTTTCATCGCAGATATATGTGACATCAAGATTGGGAAAAAGAGCATGAGCATCTTTCATAATTGTTGTGGCAACACCGTTTCCGGGATCGACGATGACCTTTAATTTTTTTTCACCCATTTGGATATTTTCTTTTAAATATTTTAAATATTCTTCTTTGATGTCTCTTTTAATATAGAACCCATGCCCATTGTGAAAGTTTCCTTTTAATGTATAATCTTTGAATTCATTAATCATATCTCCTCTTGCGTTTGCAAGTTCATCAAAGGAAAATTTGAAGCCATTATCTTCTTTTGGGTTGTGGCTTGCTGTGACCATGATGCCAAAAGTTTTTTCTTTCCATCTTGTATAATAATGCATAGGAGTTGTGATCAAGCCATAATCAATGACATTAATTCCTGAATCAATTAAACCATTTATTAATGCTTTTGTAAGACTGGGAGAAGAGAGGCGATTATCATGACCAATTACACATTTTTGATGATCTAAAACTTCAATTAAATAACTCCCATAACTTTTACCAATTTGATAAGCTACTGATTCATTGATTTCACTTGGATAAATTCCCCGAATATCATAAGCTTTAAAAATTGTTTCTTTCATTTTTACACATCCTTATTTTGTTATCATCATTTTATCATGAATTTGAGGAAAAGAAGTGATTTTTTTTCTTATCTAGACATAAACTCTCATTAGAGAGGATGATTGAAAATTGAAAAGTATAATACCTTTTTTAAAAGAACTTACTTTTGATGGAAAATTAAGTGAAATTACTAGTATTTCTTTAGAACGAGAATTTGAGATCAAAGAAACTTCGATTGATGGAAATTTATTTGTTACGGGAGATTATAAAAGTCATGAAGTTAGTGCGAATGTAATCCCATTTTCTTTTAAAATTCCATTTTCGATTGAAATTCCTG
This sequence comes from uncultured Bacilli bacterium, assembly GCA_947598285.1. Classification (GTDB taxonomy): domain Bacteria; phylum Bacillota_I; class Bacilli_A; order RF39; family UBA660; genus Ventrenecus. Next base: position 9,427 of record CANQFE010000040.1, on the reverse strand, counting down.
ACAATCTTAAAAGAGATACAATTACTTTAGAAATTAGTGATTTTGCTTATGATATCTTAGAAAATAATAAAATTCAGGTTCATATTGAATTAGAATTATGTGGAGATATGGAAGAAAAGGATAAAGAAACTTTTGAAGAAACTTCTTTTGATGGAGATGAATTTTTAAAAATGATGAGTGAAGATGATTCTTCGAAAGAAGAGGAAGAGGTGCTTAATGAATCTTTCGATCGAAATGAAAAAGAAAGCGAAGAGCCTTTGGAAGAAAAAGAGGATATGAAAGAAACATCAATGCCTGTATTAGAAGATGATGTTGTTATAGAAGGATCTAGTGAAGAAAATCCTTATGCGATGTATCATATTCATATTGTAAAAGAAGGAGAAACGGTAGAAACGATTTGTACTATGTATCACTCAAATCTAAGTTTATTACAAGATTATAATGATCTTGACCATATCACACCTGGTGAAAAAGTAATCATTCCGTTTGAAGATGAATCTTAGAAGTATTGAAGTTATCAAAGATAGCTATAAACCAACTAAAGTAACAATTGTGGGAAATGTTCAAATTCTAGAATCAACGAGTGGAAATATTGTGGTTAAAGAAAAAACGAAAGATATGCGAGAGTTATATGATTATTTGTATCGTCGTAATTTTTCTTCTTTTCCGACTTTGTTAGATGATAGTAAAGAAGGAGTCAATATTTTTGAATATGTTTCTGATACCAATATGCCTAAGGAACAAAAAGCTGAAGATCTTATGAAAGTGATAGCTTTACTTCATCAAAAAACAACGTATTATAAAGAAGTTACGAAAGATGAATATAAAAAAATTTATGAAAAAGTAGAAGATCAAATTCAATATTTAAATTATTTTTATGAGCAACTCTATCAAGAATATTTTCAAAGTATTTATCCTAGTCCTAGTGAGTTTCTTTTGCTCACGCATTTTTCTAAAATTTTGGCTTCTTTAAAATTTTCTGCTGATGAACTTGAAGAGTGGTATCAAAAAGTGAGTTCTTTACATCGTTACCGAGTTTGTCAAATTCATCATCATTTATGCTTAGATCATTTTCATAAGGGTGAAAAAGATTGTTTACTTAGTTGGGAATTATCTCAAAAAGATAGTCCAGTTATGGATCTTATTGAGTTTTATAAAAACGAATATTTTGATTTACCTTTTGAAAGTTTACTCCCGCTTTATTTTCAAATTTGTCCGTGGAGTGAAGAAGAAAAAAAGTTATTTTTTGTTGTTATTTCTATTCCACCAAAGTTTGAAAATAAGGGAACAGAATTTGAAAAAATTAAACAAATTCGGCAAGTTTTAGATTATGTTTATAAAACAGAAGAATTAATAAGGCCATACTATGCGGTAGAGCAAAAAGAGGAGTAAAAATATTTCAATGAGTAAAATAAAGATGTTAAATCGAAATGGTAAAATTAATGTGATTAAAAGTTGATAAAAGATTAAAATGGATAGTCCAAAAATGGCAAAAATAGTGAATAATCCGCCTCCACGATTACATTTTCGCATATCAATCACCTACTATAGAATATGATTTTTTGTCGTTTTGTTTCCCTTGACTTTAAGCTACTCTTTAGTATATAATAATGTCTAGAGTAGGGAGTGTTCCAAATGAAGAAGAAAGGGTTTACTTTGATTGAGTTATTAGCAGTTATTGTTGTTTTGGCAATTTTAATGTTAGTTGCTAGTTCAAATGTTTTTGGAATTTTGGATGAAGCTCGAAAAAGAAGTTTTCAAACTGAATTTTTTACACTTTTACAAGCTGCTGAAAATAAAGCCAATTTAGATATTATGGATCAAGCCCTTTCCAATAAAAAGAGTCATGCTTGTTATACGGAAACGGATTTGGAAAATTATTTTCAAAATAAAGGAGATTATACTTTTAGTGTTTATGTTACTTATCAAAATCGAAAATTAACGGTTGAAGGTTGGATGAGTAATGATAAATATATTATTACGGATAAGCAAGAAGATTTAGCTTTATCTGATGTTGAAGATAATGATGGAAGTGCAGCTTCTACTAATTGTGGAGGAAAAGCAACCAGTTAAAAGTCTAGATTTAGACTTTTTCTTTTGCTATAATACATTTAGATGGAAGTGGTAAAAATGTTAATTTTAGGTAGTCATGTTTCTTTTGGAACAAGACAGCTTTTGGGAAGTGCTGAGGAAGCATATAGTTATGGTGCGAATACTTTTATGTTTTATACAGGAGCTCCGCAAAATACGATTCGAAAAAGTATCGATTTTGATTTATTAAAGGAAGCAGATACTTTTATGAAGGAACATGGCATTTTAAAAGAATATGTTATTTGTCATGCACCTTATATTATTAATTTAGCAAATAAAACAGATTTGAGTAAATGGGATTTTAGTATTCAATTTTTAAAACAAGAATTAAAACGTTGTGATGAATTAGGAATTCGTTTTCTTGTTTTGCATCCAGGAAGTGCGGTAGGTTTGCCAAGAGAAGAAGCTTTACAAAATATTGTGGATGCTCTTAATCATGTACTAGAAACACCTTATCATACGAAAATATTATTAGAAACAATGGCTGGTAAGGGAACGGAATGTGGGACAACACTAGAGGAAATGAAGTTTCTTTTGGAGCATGTTCATCATGAGGTGGGTGTTTGTTTGGATACTTGTCATTTAAATGATTCAGGCATTTCAATTTCTTCATTTGATAGTTATTTGGACTCTTTTGAACGAGAAATTGGTTTGGATAAAATTGGCTGTGTGCATGTGAATGATAGTAAAAATCTTTTAGGTTCTCATAAGGATCGACATGAAAATATTGGCTATGGTACAATTGGCTTTGAAAATTTACTACATGTTTGTTATCATGACAAATTAAAAGATGTCCCTAAAATTTTAGAAACACCTTATGTTGGTAATACATGGGAAGATAAAGAAAAAATTTATCCACCTTATCGTTTTGAAATTCAAATGATTCAAACTAAAACATTTGATACGAAGTTACTAGAACATATTAAAGAATATTATAATAAATGACCATATTTTTGATAGTAAAATTGTAGCAATTTTTGAATTTTTTGATAATTTTCAATAGAATAACGATCTTTAAAACGTTCTAAGTTTAATAAATTGGGATTTCGGATGATTGTTTCCCAATTTTTTTTCACAAATTCATAGGTAAAATCTAATTCTTCTTCACTTAATGTTACATTATTTTGAATTGCAAAATTATTTAATTGGTCTTTCGTTAAATTTGTCATATAACGTTCTATTAAATTATACATCTTTAATCACCTATATATAGTGTATGAAAAAAGAAAAAAAATAAATACTATTATTAGGTGACGAATATGAAAGTAAAGTTACTTATTGGAATGATTTTTCTTTCTTTTTTGGGAGTGTTATATGATATTAATTTTCATCATAAGGAATATTATTCGATTTTATTAAAAGAAAAAACAGAGAATATTGTGCTTGGGTCTTCTTCACCACGTGGTCGTATTTTAGATTGTCATGGTAAAGTTTTGGTGGACAATGTTGGTGTTTTAAATTTAGTTTATCATAGGCAGTACGACACGACTTTAGAAAGAGAATTAGAAATTGCTACAATTTTATCTTCTTATGTGTTAGATCCAACGCTTTCCATTACTGATAAAAAAAATTATTATTTAGCAATGAATCAAAATGGAAAAGATTTAATTACGGATGAGGAATGGAATCTTTTTGATGAACGAAAACTCAGTAATGAAGAGATTAAACAGTTAAAATGGGATCGAATTACAGAAGATATGATTCATTATTCTGATGAAGAAGAGAAAGTGATTTTTCTATTTACTCAAATGGAAAGTGGATATAGTTATCAAGATAAAGTTTTATTTACAGATGTTACTGATGATTTTGTCGCGACTATTTTAAATTTAGAAATTCCCGAGATTAGTGTTTCGGTTTCATCGAAAAGAGTTTATCCTTATGGGGAAATATTAAAAAGTATTTTTGGAACAATTGGAAGTATTCCGAAAGAAGAATTAGACTTTTTTTTGGAAAAAGGTTATCAAAGGGATGATATTGTTGGAGTTAGTGGTTTAGAAAAAGAGTATGATGATCTTTTACGAGGAAAAAAAGCTACTTATATTGTTAATTCTGATAATTCGCTTACTTTACTTACTGAAGAAGAAGTGGGAAGTGATCTTACTTTAAATATTGATATTGATGTTGAATTAGAATTAGAACGTGTTTTAAAAGAAGAAATGTTAAATGCTCATCAAAAAGCGAGTGCTAAATATTTTCATGAATCTTATGCAATGATTGGCAATCCGATGACAGGTGGAATTCTTGCTCTTTTGGGATTACGAATGCTAGATAATTTGGATTTTCAAGATATTACTATTACTTCTTTTACTTCATCTTATGCTATGGGAAGTGTTGTCAAAGGGGCTAGTAGTACAGTAGGGTATTTAAATGGTGGAATTACTGTTGGCAAAAAAATATTGGATAGCTGTGTGAAACTTTATAGTGAACCTTCCAAATGTTCTTATAAAAGATTAGGATATGTCGATGATATTACAGCTTTAAAAACATCTTCAAATTATTTTCAATTTATCACCGCGATTCAATCGACGGGTCAAAGTTATCGGTATAATATGAAGTTTGATGTTACTTCTGATGATTTTATGAAATATCGTAGTGTTTTTAAAAGTTATGGGCTTGGAGAGAAAACAGGTATTGATTATCCAAATGAACAAACCGGAATTGAAGGCTCTACTATTGCAGGAGATTTGCTTTTAAATTTTGCGATTGGTCAGTATGACACTTATACACCAATTAGCTTACTTCAATATATTAATACCATTGCCAATTATGGCAATCGTTATGCGTTGCGATTAAAGAAAGAAGATGCCAATGTTTTTTTGAATCAAATTATTTTAGATCAAAGTTATTATGATCGAATTACGGAAGGGCTTTATCAAGTTTTTCATGGTGGGACTGCTTCTAGTTATGTGAATAAAAATTTACATGCTGTCGGAAAAACAGGAACTAGTGAAACTTTTTATGATAGTGATTTCGATGGAGTTGTAGATACTCCGGTGATTAATTCAACGGTTGTCTTTTATTATCCTAGAGAAAATCCGACTTATAGTATGGTTGTCGTGGCTCCTTATATTACGGATGTGACCAACTATACTTATCCTTTTACTAAAAATGTTAGTCTTAAAATGACAAAATATTTACCAATTTAAAAAAGACCTTACGGTCTATGATATTGGGGTTGGTTTTAAAAAATCAAAATAAGGAACATTTCTTAAAATGCCATACACAATAAAAATGACAATTAAAATATACCATAAATAAGGTTCTAAATGAGATGTGATTGCTTTTTTGTGTTTTTGAAAAGCAATGTATTGATCAAGCACATACAATAAAGCAAACGGAAGAGTTAGAAAAACTAAGGGATTATATCGAAAAGCTTGATAAAAATGACCTCTTAATAAACTTTTTAACATCCTTGTGATACCACATCCGGGACAATACAAATGAGTTAGTTGGTAGATAGGACAAAAAAGAGGAATCTTAATCACATCAAAGAGCCAAAGTAAAAGAAAAAGAGCAATAATGCCCAAGGAAATTATTCGCTTTTTTTTCATTTTAAGCTGCGCTATTTTTGTCACTAATTGTGTTTAAGTCATTTTGAATTAAACAATAGTTTACAATTCCAAGCCCAAAAATAGATAAAATTAAATATAAAATGGAATTATCTTCTGGTGGTAAATTATTTTTCGCTTTCGCTTGCATCATTGCTTTTCCTACAATATAACTCCAATAAAAGGTATAAATTCCACAGGTGATTAAAGAAAGTAAAAATGCTTTTCCACCTTGAAATCTATCATCATTACTTACAGTTCTTACGTCATCGTTTAAAACAATAAACCAAAATATTCCGTAAATCCCACAAGTAAAAATAGATAAAAGAATACATACCACAATATTTCTTTTTGTAACCATAATAAACTCCTTTTTTAAAGTTTTAAAAATTTCTTTTTTTTCATATATTTTTTTAGGTGATTAGATTGAATTGTCGAGTAAACAAACCCTATCCCAAAATTAAAGTTTTGAAAAAATCGCAGAAAGTAGCTGAAATTTTAAGTCATTTATATGCTTCAAATGAAGGAGAGCTAACCGCGGTTTTACAATATTCTTATGAAACTTTTGTTTTAGAAGATACTGAATTAAAAGAGATAATTCGACAAATTTCGATTGTTGAAATGCATCATCTTTCTATTTTAGGTCAAACTATTGCTTTGTTAGGAGAAAGTCCTTGTTTTGCAGAAAAGAGTAAGCATCATATTTGTGATTGGAATGGAGACTTTGTTTATTATGATACAGATATTAAAACTATCTTAGATATTAATATTGAAGAAGAAAAAAAGGCCATTCAAAATTATCAAATGGTTCTTACAGTTCTTTCCGATATTTATATTGAAGAATCGATTAAAAGAATTTTGGAAGATGAATATTTGCATTTAGAAATCTTTATGAAATTACGGCAAAGTCTTTGTTAAAGGCATCTTTCCTTTTCTTTTTTTTTATGTTATACTGGTTGTAGAATTGGGTGACTGGGAATGAAAAAATACGATGCAATTGTAATTGGGGCAGGAAATGGTGGTCTTTTTAGTGCTTTATCGTTACAAAAAAATGGCAAAAAAGTTTTACTTTTAGAAAAAAATCGTCAACCAGGTGGCATCTCAACTTCTTTTAAAAAAGGAAGATTTGAGTTTGATGTCAATGAGCAGATGCTTAGTAATTATGGTAATTTAAGTCATCCAGGGGAACTTTATCAATTGTTTGAAAAATTTCATTTAAATGAGAAAGTTAAAACAATCGCATGTCATGATGTTTTTCATCTTCATGTCAAAGATACCCAAGAAAATTTTATATTTCCAAAAGGACAAGAAGCTTTTATTGAACAAATGGAAAAATATGTTCCAGGAAGTAAAGAAGCAATGGTTACATTTTTTGGTCTTTGTGAGGATGTACGTGAAGCAATTTCTCATTATCCAAAAGAAAAACCAAGTGATATGGATATATTTTATCAAACTTATCCTAATTTTGTCGAGCTTGCTCCTTATAAAGTAATTCCGGTATTAGAAAAAATTCATTTACCAAAGAAAGCAATCCAAATTTTAAGTTCTTTTTGGGTCTTTTTTGGTAGTTTTATTGAAGATATTAGTTTTATTCATTTTGCTTTATTGGTGGATAGTTATGTTACTTATGGTTTAGAAATGTTAGAATATACAAGTTATGATCTTTCGACTCTTATTGCTCATGAATTTTTGGCATTAGGTGGAGAGATTCGTTATTCTTCTTGTGTTGATGAAATTCTTACTTCTGATCAAAAAGTAACAGGAGTTAAAGTAGGGAATGAAGAGTTTTCGGCACCTTATGTGGTCGCGGATATTAGTCCAGCAGTTGTTTATGGCAAAATGATTTTAAAAGAAAATGTTCCATCATCTTCTTGTCAACTTTCCAATGAACGTATTTTAGGAGCTCGTGAATTTCGGGTTTTTCTTGGTTTAAATCAATCTTTAGAATTTGCTCCAATGGTCCATGTGATAGTTCCGACGTTAAATCAAAAAGTTCTTCATAAAAATCAAAATTCTATATTTCCTGATGTTTTAATGGGGGTCGTAAAAAACAATCATGATTCTTCTAGTATTTTGGAATTAGGAGGATATTTCTTTCAAGATCGTTTTGATCGTATCGTCAAAAAAGAAAATTATTATGCTCTTAAAGAAGAGCTTGCTTCGATGATGATTGATCTTTGGGAAAGTGTTACTCATCTTTCTATTAAACCTTTTATTGAAGAAATTGCAATTGCAACCCCAGTTACTTTTGCCCGTTATACTAATCATCCCGATGGCACGACTTATGGTTATTTAGCAAAAGGATATGATAATTTGCTTCCAAGATTATTTACAAAAGATAAGGAAAGAAAAATTTCCGGATTGTATTTTTGTGGATCTTTTGGCAACTTTTTATCCGGTTTTAGTGCCACTTATTTTAGTGGAAGCGAAGTAGCGAAGGAAATATTGGAGGAAAAAGAATGAAAGATATTAAAATGAATGAAAAGAAAAAAAAGTCGATTGCTCAATTTGTAGATTTATTTGATGCTAGAGATGAAATTATTAAACATTCCTCTAAAAATTTACCTACGTATCAATATCCAGCCAATCTTTTGGCCCAAGAACTGCATCCTGATTCATTTTCTGTCCAACTTGTGAAAATTGTGAATGAAACAAATGATATTAAATCTTTTTGGTTTACAAGAGAGTCCAAAGAAAACTTTCCACCTTTTCTTCCAGGTAGTTATATTACTTTACAGGTAGAAATTGATGGTCGTATTTACAAAAGAGCTTATTCTATTAGTTCTTCTTCTAATTCTTTAAAGGAATATCGGATTACGGTAAAAAAAGCCGGGATTGTTTCGCGTTATCTTTTTTCTTCTGCTAAAGAAGGAAATATCTTTTTGATGGAAGGACCTTTTGGGGATTTTCATTATCAATCACTTCGAGATAGGAAAGAAGTTATTTTTTTGGTAGGTGGAAGTTTCTTGGCTGGATGTTATCCAATGATTTTAGATTGTTTGGAAAATCATAAAATTCAATCTTTATCTTTGATTTATGGGACTAAAACAGTGAATGATATTTTATGGAAAAAAGAATTGGATGATCTCCAAAAAAAATATAAAAATTTTCATGTTACTTATGTTTTAAGTGAAGAAAAAAGAGATGACTATGCATTTGGTTTCATCAGTGAAGAATTAATTTTAAAAGAATCCTATCAAGGAAAATCATTCTTTATTTCGGGACCTCAAAAGATGTATGAGCATCTTAATCCTATTTTAAAATCGTTAGATGTTCCAAATGAGCTTGTTCATCATGAAATATTTGCGACTAAGCCCGAAGATTTAGCTTCTGTGAAACATAATTTGACAGTTCATTATCGAGATGAAACTTATACAATTCCTTGTTACGAAAATGAAACTTTGTTTACTAGTATGGAAAAAAATCGAGTTTTGTTAAAGGTTTGTTGTACTGTTGGGGTTTGTGGTTTTTGTAAAAGTAAATTATTAAGTGGTGAAGTAAAAACTGATATGAGTGGTTTAAGACATGGGGATATTACGTATCATTTTATTCATCCTTGTGTCACATATCCATTAAGTGATATTGTTTTGGAAATCTTTTAGTATAAGTGTGAGAGGAGTAAAAGAAATGCAAAGAAGAGGATTTACATTAATTGAAATAATCGGAGTGATCGTAATATTAAGCGTGATCATGCTAGTAGCAGTCCCAGTTTTTAATGGAGTCAGAGAAAACGTCAATAAAAATGTGTATGAGTCCAAGGTCAGTAAAGTGTTATCAGCAGCAGAAGC
>CANQFE010000039.1 GCA_947598285.1 uncultured Bacilli bacterium | reverse complement strand
ATCAGGAATGGGGTAGAGGAATACTTGGAGATGCTACTAAAGAATTTGGTCCGTTTAATAGTGTGTCTTACAAAAAGGCAGGTGGAACAGGACCAGTACGTTATGTTAGTAGCTATAATGCCGACTTAGCGTACTTTGTGAGTTCTGGCAGTCCGTGGTTCGTACGTGGTGCAGCCTATACGTACGGGACAGACGCGGGAGTTGGGGCGTTCGTTAGTTACGACGGGCGTGCGAATGGTTTTAACAGTTTCCGCGTTGTTTTGACGCCGTGAGGCGTATTACCCTTTTTGGCAAGTTTTTGAACGAAGAAAAAAGATTTGAATTAAGAGAAAAATAAATGATTTGTTATGCATGCAGACCCCTTTTTTTGTCTGCATGCATCTTTAAGGGAAGGAAGTTTACTGTGAGTAAAATTTATGATAAATATAAGGAATTAAAAAATGAAAATTCTGAAAAGTTTTATTTGTTTCGATGTGGCAATTTTTATATCTTTTTGGAAGATGATGCCTATCGAATTAACGATTTTGTAGTATTGAAAATTACTTCTTTTGCCAAAAATATTTCTAAATGTGGTTTTCCAGTTTCTAGTTTACCTAATTATTTAAAAGTATTTCAAAATTTAAAGATTGATGTTGAAATTATTGAAGAATGTAGTAGGCTTAGTGAAGATGAAAAAGGAAAAAAAGTAATTCAAAAATTAATGAGTTTAGATTTAGATCATCTTATGCCAGTAGATGCTTTTTTGGAACTTCAAAAATTAAAGGAGATTGTTGATGGAAAGTGATTTAATAAAGGAAGGTAAAATTCATATTTCAAAGAAAAAGAAGAAAGAAAAAGAGGAATTAGAAGGCCTAATTATTTATGGTAAGTATCTTGATTTAATTTCTTATACGGAAATGATTTTAAAAAAGTTTCCAAAACAAGAACGATTCGCTTTAGTTACAATGATTAAAGAAACGACTTATGAAGGAATGGAACAAATTATTTATGCTTATAAGTTTTTTGAAAAAGGTAGAAAATTGGAATCTTTGAATTTTTTAGATGTGAAATTAAAGTTTTTAAAAGTTTTGATTCGGGTTTCTTATAAGAATAAATATATTTCTTTACAAAATTATCATGCTTGGAGTAATAAACTTACCCATGTCGGTAATTTATTAGGAGGGTGGATTAATTCATGCCTAAAACAATAAAAAATGCATGGGCTAGTCATTTCACTTTTGAAAAATTTTTAGAAGCTCATAAACGAGCAAGTAAAGGGAAACATCAGACGAGAGATGTTTTACTTTTTGAGATGAATTTAGAAACAAATCTTTCTAATTTAATGCGACAGATTGAAAAAGGGACATATCATGTTGGAAAATATCGAGAGTTTATTATTTATGAACCAAAAAAACGTATTATTAAGGCTTTACCTTATGTAGATAGAGTTGTTCATCAATGGTATGTGGAAGAGTTTATAAAGCCTTATATGATGCCAAGATTTATTATGCATACTTATGCTTGTTTGCCAGGGAGAGGTGGGCATAAAGCGGTTCAAGATTTACAAAAAATGATGCGTATTATGAAACGTAATTATGGAAATTATTATATTTTAAAGTGCGATATTAAAAGTTATTTTTATCAAATTAATCGTCCAATCTTATTTCAAATTATGAAAAAAAAGATTTCTGATCAAAAGTTAATTTGGTTTACGAAAAAAATGATTTTTGATGAAGATGGAGATACTGGTATTCCGATTGGAAATTATACTTCACAGTTTTTTGCCAATATTTATTTAAACGAATTGGATCATTTTGTAAAAGAAATTCTTCATGTTCGTTTTTATATTCGATATATGGATGATTTTATTTTGCTTTGTAAAGACAAAGAAACTGCTCGTTATTATTATCATATTATTGAGAATTTTGTGTGGGATAAGTTAAAGCTAAAATTTAATAAGAAAAGCAAATATTATCCAAATAAATTAGGTGTTGATTTTTGTGGATATATTACCTATGAAACATTTCGAAAAGTCCGTAAAAGAAGCAAACGTCATATGAGAGAAAAGATAAAAAAATGGAATTATGAATTTATAGAAGGTACTATTGATTGGGAAGAGGTGGAGAGAAGCTGGAATTCTTGGTTGGGTCATATTAGACATGCGAATAGTTATTTTTTAATGAAGAAATATCGTGATAAACTTATTTTTTTAGATTTTATTGAAAAAAAATTATCCTGATTTGGATAACTTTAAATTTTTTGGTAGTTGCTATTCTTTGATAAGTTTCTTTATTTCTTCTTTTGATAATTTAGTGGTTCTTGATATCATTTCAAGAGGTATATTTTCTTGTAATAAATTTTTGGCTATTTTTCTTTGTTCTTCTTTTCTTCCTTCACGTCTTGCTTCCTCACCATACATAATTTCTTTTTTCCTTTCTAAGCTAAAGAAATCATTGGTGACTTCATCATCCATAAAGTCTGTTACATATTCTGATATTGTCATTAATCTTTCACTTCCTTTCGCTATCTTTTCTCTTTCTTCTTTTGTTGTTGCTCCCATCATTAATATGTGTTTTTTTAATTTATTATTTTCACCTTCATTATATCCGCCTACACTAATCTTGTCAAGTCTTATGATGTATATTTCTAATGCTTCATTTAATAATTCTTGTTTCTCATTTCTTAAATCATATTTTTGGATCCATTCTTTTCCTATTTTGGTTTTGATTGTTTCTGCTATGATAATTAATGTTACTTTTTTTAATTCATGATATTTCTTTTCTTTTTCTTCCATTTGAGTTCCATAAATACGATTCATATAAGCAATGGATTTTTCGATTCCTTTTTTTTCTAATTTAGTAAAGACTTCAATACTTAAATATCCTTTTTCAGAAACGATTAGAATATCGCCTCGATATTTTTTTTGAGTTTTCCTTGTTCTTAGTAAAGGTGCTTCTTTTTCAACGTGTAGTTTTTCTGGAATATTGATTTTACCTTTTAACGTTTCATTCATATCTTCTAAAAGCCATTTTAAAAAGATGGGATTTTGACCATAGACTGCCTGAAATATTTCATCAGTAAACAAATTTTCTTTTCTTTTTTCTGTTTTCATTTTCTCACTCTTTTTCTATGAGGGAAAAGACCCTCTACCTATATATTCCGGATACACCCGGCGTTTTCCTTTTTTTTTTGATGAATTTTTTCTTTTTTTGAATTATTTTCCTTTTTATTTACATTTTTATGACAAATATTTTATTTTTGTTTACACTCATTTAACTAGTCATAAAGTTTCTTTTTTTTCATATAGTTTTTTAGGTGATTTTAATGGATAAGAAAGAATTATTAACTTCAATTGCCACGAGAGGAAATGGAGAAATTTATTTAGGAGTAGTAGGAGCAGTTCGTACTGGAAAAAGTACTTTTATTAAACGATTTATTGAGAATTTAGTTGTTCCTAATATTACAGATGAATATGAAAAGAAACGCTGTTTGGATGAAATTCCACAAAGTGCACAAGGAAAGACAATTATGACGACTGAGCCAAAGTTTGTTCCTTCTTCTGGTGCTAAAATTAAAGTCGATGATTTTGAAGCTGATATTAAATTGGTTGATTGTGTCGGTTTTGTGATTCCTAATGCAGAAGGGTATGAAGATCAAGATGGAAATCCTAGAATGATTAAAACTCCATGGTTTCAAGATTCCGTTCCTTTTGTGGAAGCAGCCGAAATAGGGACAGAGAAGGTGATTAAAGATCATTCAACCATTGGAATTGTGGTTACAACGGATGGTTCTTTTGGAGAATTAAAAAGAAATGATTATTTAGATGCTGAGGAAAAAGTTATTAGTGAGCTTGTTAGTATCGGAAAACCTTTTATTATTGTTTTAAATAGTAGTAAGCCAAATGCTGATGATACAAGAAATTTAAAAGAAAGCTTAGAAAATACTTACAGTGTTCCGGTGTTACCAATTAATGTTGAAGAAATGGGTGAAGCGGAAATTTTATCGATTTTAAAAGAAGCTTTGTATGAATTCCCTGTTATGGATATTGCTGTTGAAATTCCAGATTGGGTTCATGTATTGTCTAATCATCATGAAATTAAAAAACATTATTTGGAAAAAATGCGAGAAAGTGTTACTAATGTTTCGAAAGTAAGAGATGTAGAAACAATTTTATCTCATTTTACTGATTCTCCATATATTTCTAAAGCTTCTATTAGTCAATTAGATACCGCGAATGGTATTGTTAGTGTTCGACTTGATAGTGAAGATGAATTATACAAAAGTGTTTTAAAAAGTTTAGTGGGAGATGCGGCAACAAGTAAAGCGGGATTATTAAAAGTATTTACTACTTATGCGGAAGGAAAAGAAGAATTAGATGGGATTAAAGAAGCTTTAAAGTCGGCGAAAAAAACGGGATATGGTATTGTATTTCCCACTCTTAAAGATATGAAGTTATCAACGCCTGAAATTATTAAGCAAGGGAATCGTTATGGAGTTAAATTAAAGGCTGTTGCTAGTAGTATTCATTTGATGAGAGTTGATGTTGAAAGTACATTCGAACCAATTATTGGCTCAGAAGTGCAAAGTAAAGAATTAATTAATTATTTGATGAAAGATTATCAAACGGATCCATCAAGTATTTGGAAAAGTGAAATTTTTGGTCGTAGTTTAGATGTGATAGTTAAAGAAGGAATTCAAGCTAAACTTTCTCTAATGCCTGAAAATACTCGCTTTAAATTAAGCCAAACAGTAACTAAAATTGTCAATAAAGGGTCAAGTAATTTGATTGCATTTGTAATTTAATGTAAAAAAGTGCAGAAAATGTGCTTTTTTTCTTGCATTTCTTACATTTTTTTGATACGTTTAATGCGTAAGGTACAGAGCCTTATAAATTGAAAGGGAGGTCAAGAAAAATGACAAGACAAGATGTAATTGATATCATGGCTGAAAAAGCAGATTTAAGCAAAGCTCAAGCTGGACGTGCATTAGATGCATTCTGGGATGCTGTTGAAGAAGGTCTTTGTAAAAAAGGAGAAGTTACTTTTGTTGGGAAAGGAAAATTTGCTGTTAAAACTCGTGCAGCAAGAGAAGGACGTAACCCAGCAACTGGCGCTACAATGAAAATCCCTGCAAAGAAGAGTGTTGCATTTAAAGCAGGTAAAAAATTAAAAGATTCTGTTCAATAAGATCTTTTTGATAAAAAGCAAATCCTTTGGGTTTGTTTTTTTGATGGGTGAAAAATTTGTCAAGTTTTCTTGGAATAGTTGAATAAATCGATGTTTGATAGTATACTTGTATTAGGTGGTTTTATGCTGAAACGAATTTTAAGTGCCATAGTTTTATGTCTTATTTTTATTCCTCTTTTTTTGGCTGGTGGAAAAGCATTCATGTTGGGAGTTGGGATTGTTTCTTTATTAGCTTTTAAAGAAATGTTAGATTTAAAAAAGAGTCATTCTAAAATTCCAAGTGGAATTTTGTTAATTGCGATGGCTTCCTTAATTTATTTTGTTTTGAGTGATTTTGAAAATGGGTTGCCTCTTTTATTATTAGCTGTTCTTAGTATTATTTTTCTACTTCCTACTTTATTTCATTTTAAATCTGGTGAATATGAAACAAGAGATGCCTTTTATTTGATTGGGCTTTTAATGTTTTTGGGAATGTCGTTTCATTCCATTATTCTTTTAAGAGAGCAAAATTTTTTAGAGATGTGTTATGTTGTTATGATTCCTATTTTAACGGATACATTTGCTTTAATTTTTGGAAAAGCTTTTGGTAAAAGAAAGATTTCACCGGAGATTAGTCCAAACAAAACTTATGCAGGATGTATTGGTGGAACTTTTTTTGGTTCTGTTGTGCCTACTATTTTTTATTATTTTATGATTTCAAAAGAAACTATTTTCTTTATTTTACTTCTTAGTATTTTACTTTCTTTCATGGGACAATTAGGAGATTTAGTATTTAGTAAAATTAAAAGAGAAAATGGGATTAAAGATTTTTCCCATTTAATTCCGGAACATGGTGGAATTTTGGATCGTTTTGATAGTTTAATTTTTGTTGTTTTAACATTTATGGTTTGGAAAGGATTTTTTTAGGTGATTTTATGTGGTTTTTAAGTTTAATTGTTTTTATCTTTATTTTAGGAATTATTATTTTAGTTCATGAATTTGGTCATTTTATTTGGGCAAAGCATTCAGGAGTTTTTATTTATGAATTTTCAATTGGAATGGGCCCAGTGATTTTTTCACATAAAGGAAAAGATGG
The DNA here is from genome assembly GCA_947598285.1 of uncultured Bacilli bacterium. Classification (GTDB taxonomy): domain Bacteria; phylum Bacillota_I; class Bacilli_A; order RF39; family UBA660; genus Ventrenecus. Next base: position 6,715 of record CANQFE010000039.1, on the reverse strand, counting down.
TATCAATTATAATATTCGGGCATTACCAATTGGTGGTTTTGTTCAAATGGCTGGTGAAGTTTTTGAGGATGATAGTAAAATTGCTAAAGAAAAATTTTTATGTAATCGACCATGGTATCAACGACTTATTATTTTAGTCGCGGGAGTTATGAATAATTTTATTTTAGCTATTGTTTTACTTTTTGGCATGGCTCTTATTTGGGGTCCTACTTCTTTTACACCAAAAGTTTTAGAGGTTACTCAAAATTCAGCTGCAGAAAGTGCAGGAATGAAAAGTGGAGATGTGATTACTGCGATTAATGGGCATCATTTTAACTCTTGGGATGTTGGCCAAATTTTTCTTTACTATAAAGATAGTGATGGCATCTATCAGTTTGAAGTCAAAAGAGAAAGTGGCGAAGTAGAAGTTTTAGAAATTACTCCTCATATAGAAAAACAAGAAAATGGTGAAGAGAAAAAAGTATTTGGAATTACGATTGATAATCAAGCCCCAAAAGGAATATGGAATAGTTTTCTTTTTGCTTTTCAAAAATTTGGAACAATAATTGAATCGATGATTGCTACTTTAGGAGGATTATTTACTGGTCAAATTTCGATTAATAGCTTATCTGGTCCTGTTGGAATTTATCAAGTTGTTGACCAAAGTTTACAATATGGTTTACAACAACTTATTTATATTACAGCTTTCTTATCTATTAATGTTGGTTTTATCAATATTTTACCATTCCCGGCTTTTGATGGAGGACATGTTTTCTTTATGATTATTGAGAAGATTAAACGAAGTCCTGTGAATGCTAAATTTGAAAATGCATGTAATATGGTTGGATTTGTGTTATTGATGCTTCTCATGATTTATATTACTATCAAAGATGTGATTGGGTTGTTTTAAAGTCCTTTTGGACTTTTTTTCGTGTAAAAGAAAAGTTTTGTGCTATAATATCTATAGAGTAGGTGTCTTATGAAGAAAAGAAAAAAATTGAAATTAAAAAAACAAGTCTATTTTTTCTTAGCTGGAATTATTGTTGTAATTCTCTCAGTTATTTTTGGCGTTTCTTTTTATCGTGATGCAAAGTATAAGGAAACTTTGGAGTATCAGTTGATAAAAGAAGGATATAACAAAGATGAAATTGCTCTTTTGCAATCTAAATTAAAGGAAGATGAAATCTTGGAAGATGTAAAATCTTATGAAAAAGATCTTCTTCTTTCTCTTGTTCAAGAAAAATATTTTCTTTCTAAGAATTTAAAAGAGTATGTAGAATATAATGAAGAAAATGAAGAAGATTATGAACTTTCGGATATTGTCGCGGTGGTGAATGTTCATGCTCATTTAAAATGGTATCAAGAAACTTATGAAACCGATACTTCGTTGCAAGAAAAAATGATTGTGAATAAGTTTTATGAATTATCTAAAGATTATGTTCCGGAAAATTTAAAAGTGATACCTCTTACTTATGCTTATGGAGCAGAAGGAGATAATCAAATTATTGATTATGCTTATGATAAATTTATGGATTTATGGCAAGCAGGAAAAGATGCAGGGTACCATTTTATGGTACAGTCTAGTTATCGTGATTATGAAGAACAAGAATCTTTATATAATGAGCGAAAAGCAAGTTTAGGAGAACGAAAAGCAGATGAAACTGCCGCGCGACCAGGGCATTCTGAACATCAAACAGGACTTGTTTTAGATATGGTTAGTATTGCTCATTCTTCAGGTGAGGATTTTTCTCAAAGTGAAGATTACCAATGGTTACAAGAAAATGCTTATAAGTATGGATTTATTGAACGTTATCCAGAAGGTAAAACTTATCTGACTGGTTATAGTCCTGAGTCATGGCATTGGCGTTATGTAGGAATAGAAGCAGCAACGATTTGTCATAATGAAAATATTACTTATGATGAGTACTATGCATTTTATATTGAATCGTAAAAAGAGGTTTCCTCTTTTTTTTCTTTCAAAATCTGTTATAATAAAGTTGTGTCTCGATAGCTCAGTTGGATAGAGTGTTAGCCTCCGAAGCTAAAGGTCGTGAGTTCAAATCTCACTCGAGACACCACTTTACGATTGAAAATCCGAGTAAATATCGAAAACACACTTGATAAAAGGACGTTTTTATGCTATGATGAATATGTCAAGGTTGCCTTGCATAAAATAAAAAGGGAACATTCAGTTTCGTCAAGTTGAATGTCTACCCAGTATACTGTGTTAGACACTTATTCTAGCGAACGAGTGTCATTTTTTTATAGCTATTATCATAATGATAAGAAGAAATAAATGATCGTAATGAGCTTTAAAACTTTTACTATGAAAGTTTTAGTTTTCACTATATCAAACCTCCTTTCTTTCTATAAAGATTGGAGGTAGATACTCAACAACTAATGTTCCTTATAGAAATTATATATCATATAAAAATATAAAATAAGCGAACAAAACAATTTTTTTAAGAGGAGATAAAATTATGAAGGAAAAGAAAGAAATTTTTTGTTTTTTAGGAATAGGACTTTTTTTTCTTGCTCTTATTTTAGGAGTTTTTGCTTTTACAAAACAAGAAAAAAATGTTGATTCTTTTAATACTTTAATTAATCAAAATGTCAAACAATCAAAAAAAGCTTACTTAGATGTTGCTGGTGAGCCTCTTGTTTTTGCTTATTATCAAAATGATGAAAATGAATTTTATTTTCTTTATGATACAAATGGACAATACAGTGTTGCAAAATTAAGTAAAGAAACTTTTGAAAAATTAAAAGAAGCTTCTTTAGAACATCCTATTCGAGTTGAAGGGGTGACAAAAGTTCTTCCAGAAGATATTAAAGAATTGGGAATTGCTTCTTGGAATGATATTTTGACTTCGGAAGAACAAATTTCTTTGGATGATTTTGCTTCTTATTTTGGATCTATTTATCTTGATGAAGATGGATATCTTTTTGAGGGGAATTTATTCGCGCTTATTTTTGCTATTTTTTTAGGACTTTTGGGTTTTCTAGCGCTTTTTTATGGATTCTTTCAAAAATCTTAATTTTTAATTTCCAAGATTTGTTCAAAATAAAGAGATGTTTTGTCTTGAAAGAGAATCTGAAAAGAATTTTTTAAAATGGTTGAAATTATACCAATTTTATGATAAATTCGACCATTATAATAATAAGTGATTTTTACTTTTTCTTGAGTATGAATTGCTTCTAAAATTTTTTTCTCTAAATCAAGGAATTCGTCTTCACTTAGTATTGGTTTGGGTTGTTTTTCTTTTTTTTCGATAATTTCTTTGATGATTTCTTTGGTAGAAAAAACTGATTCAAAGGGTGCCCAGCGAATCTCTTCTCGTTTCTTCATAAGTGCCTCCTTTTTGATGATTTCTTTCTTTCGTAGTCGAATAAGAAAGAAGACTTGTCGCATAAAGTAAACTATTCTTGCCAAATTTTTGTTTTATGTCATCTAATATGATTGCTGTTTGTTCTTTTTCTTTTTTTTTCTTCAAACGTTTCAAATAAATTTAATTGAACACTTTCTTTTTTTAAAAGATTTCCTAAAGAAATAGATACTTTTCTAATTGGCATGTTTTTCTCTAAAAAACTATCTAAAATAGTTAAGCATTGAGGATAAAAGTTTTCGGTTAGATCATAACTATTTTCTAATTTTACAGAGTGAAAAAAGCCCCCACCAATTTTTTTAGAATATCTTATTTCTAATCCTAAAGAGGATGCTTCTAAGTGATTTTCACGAAGTCGAAGAGTTAAGGTATCTAACATTTCTTTGATAATTAAGGTGATTTCTTCTTTAGTATAATCTCTTAATAACACTTGGCTATGATAGAATGATTTTTCTTTTGGCTCTTTTTGAAATGTTTTAATTTGAGCATCGTCTATTCCGTTCGCATGGTACCATAATTCTTCTCCGTAAATTCCTAATTTTCGTTTTAAGATTTCTTTTGATTCATTCGCTATTTTTTCCATTGTTTCAAGATGCCATTCTGTCAATTTTTTTTCAGTTTGGGAACCAATTCCCCATATTTTAGAAAGTGGTGTAATTTTCCATAGTTTGGTTTTGACATCTTCATATGTCCATTTGGCAATGTTTTCTTTGCTGTGTTTTGCATCAATATCCATTGCTACTTTTGCTAAAAAAAGGTTAGGACCAATGCCACAAGTCGCGGTAAGGCCTGTTTTTTCTTTTACGGTTTTTAAAATTTTCTTTGCTAATTCAAAATCAGGCATTTTGTAATATGATAAGTAATCTGAGACATCTAAAAAGCATTCATCGATGGAATAAATATGTAAATCTTCTTGGCTTACAAAGTCAAGATAAATTTGAATCACTTGTTTACTCACAGCGATGTAACGATTCATTCTGGGACTAATGATATGATAGGATATTTTCTTTGGTATTTCATAAAGTCTTGTTCTACCTTTTATTCCTAAATTTTTTAAATAAGGAGTTACTGCTAGAGTAATGGCTCCATTTCCTTGCGATTTGTTTGCCACGACTAGAGGAGTAGTAAAAGGATTTAAACCTCTATCAATACATTCTACAGAAGCAAAAAAGCTTTTTAAATCAATACATAAAATGTGACGATAAATTTTTTCCATAAAAATTCCTTTCTAAAACATTTGTTCGATATAATTTTAACAAAATAAAAGGAAAAATACAATTGGAACTTTTTGGAAAAAATGGTATGATAAATTAATTGGAGGAGAAAAAATGCAGTTTAGAAAAGAAATCTGGAAAAGTGATGATTATCAAAGCTATTTAAGTTATTTAAATCAAATTAAAGAAGAAAATTATGCTACTTTTCAAAAGAAAATAATTTTTACTAAATATCCTATTTTAGGAATAAGAGCTTTTCAGATGCGTAAAATAGCAAAAGAAATTTTAAAAGGAAATGCTCTTTCTTTTTTGAATCTTTGTCAATCCACTTATTATGAAGAGGTTATGATAGAAGGATTTGTGATTGCTGGATTAGAAGAAAAAGATTTTGAAAAATATTTTTTTCCTTTTCTTTTTCAAATTGATAATTGGGCTATTTGTGATTCTTTTTGCAATAGTGTTAAAGTTTTTTCCATTCAAAAAGAAAAATATTGGCCTATTATAGAAGATCTTTTGAAAAGAAAAGAGGAATTTGGCATTCGAGTTGGGCTTATTTTGCTACTCAATTTTTATTTAGAAAAGCCTTATTTATCCAAGATACTTTTTCTTATTAATCAAATTGACAGTCAAGAATATTATGTGGAAATGGCCATTGCTTGGTTAGTTTCAGAAATTTATATTCGTTATCCTAAAATAGGTCTTTCTTTTTTGAAAAAAAATCAGTTAAGTAAATTTTCTCAAAATAAAGCTATTTCTAAAGTCTGTGATTCTTATCGAGTAAGTATTAAAGAAAAAGAATTAGTGAAAAAATATCGAAAATAAAAATATGTTTTTGATGTGCGTTTAAAATAGAAATATAACAAAAGGAGTATAAACGCACAGTGTAGGTTTGTCAAACCAATCCAACTAAATTTTGGAAAGGAATGAGAAATCTATGAGTAAAACCAAAATTACTCAGCAGATGAGATACAGATTGTCTCTCATCAAATACGCCAAAAAATATGGCGTATCAAAAGCGTCTCGTGTGTACAACACGAATAGGCAATACATCTATCGTTGGAGAAAACGTTACAATGGTGATATTCGTTCTCTTGCTAACGAAAGTACGAAACCTAAAAGTCATCCTAATCAACATACTGAAGAAGAATTAAAGTTAATACAAGATGTGTTCCGTAAAAATCAGAATAGCGGTTTAGTAGTTCTTTGGGTTAAACTGAAACAACGTGGTTACACAAGAACGGTTTCTAGTTTATATCATCAGTTAAAAAAATTAAACCTAAAATATGTTACCCCAAAGAAACATAAGAAGAAAAAAACAAAACCTTATATTCAGATGACTTTTCCTGGAGAACGAGTCCAGATCGATGTGAAAACCGTTCCATCAAAATGTATCGTAGGACAATTCAAACTTTATCAATATACAGCTATAGATGAATTCTCTCGTTACCGTTACTTAAAAATCTATGAAGAGAAATCAACATACACTTCTTATAAATTCTTATTAGAAGTTCAAAGATTTCCATTTAAAATCTATACGATAAGAACGGATAACGGAGTGGAATTCACTAAAAGACTGACATCTAAGGATCCTAAAGATATCACTATGTTTGAACTCGGATTAAGAAAGAAAGGCATCCATCATGACTTAATTAAACCTTACACACCTAAACATAATGGTAAGGTTGAACGAAGTCATAGAAAAGATAATGAACGGTTTTATAATTGCCATCGCTTTTATTCATTAGAAGATGCCAATCAACAGTTGCAAGTTTATTTAAGACAATATAATAATTTCCCTATGCAACCTCTTAATTGGAAATCTCCTAATGAATTGCTTCGTGATTATTTTAATTTATTAAAATAATCCTATCGTTGGTTTGTCGTGACTCTGTCACTTTTGTTTGACAAACCTACAATCGAAAATAAAAATATGTTTTTGAAAACTTGCTAAAAAACAAAAAAAGTGATAAAGTGTATATAGATGAAGGAAATTTCATAAAATAAAAAAGGATACGTTTGATTGTCGAGAAATCAAATGTTTCCCAAAATTTTTGGTTAACATCTGAAATCAACAAAAGTTGAAATCAGATGCTTTTTTTATTGTCAAAAAGAAAGAAAAAAGATATAATGAAGATA
>CANQFE010000038.1 GCA_947598285.1 uncultured Bacilli bacterium | reverse complement strand
CTGTGAGCAATACCATATTTTTCTTTTCCATTTTTTTTCTTTTCTCCTCTCTATGTTATTGATTAACTATCTGCTTCTTTTTTAGAGGAGTTTATATATATTTTTTTAATTTAATAATTCTTTATGAGTGAAAATTAAAACAGAAGAAATTATTTTACGTCCTTGATTTGTTAAATAATATTGATTTTTTCGAGGAACTTTTTTTATTAATTTATGAGCTTTCAATTTTAATAGAAGCCGAGTCATTTTTTCAATATTAACTTCTGAATCACTATCTTCAAAAAACTCTTCACGAATCATTTTATTATTAAAGCCATGAATTAAATATTTTCCATTTGAAATAATTTGGAAAAGTTTTAAAGTTTCTTCATTAAATACATTAAATGGTGGATATGTTTTTCCATTTACTACTTTTGGCATAGATACAACCTCTAAATCTTTTAAAGGCAAAACATTGGTATCTATTTCTGGTAAAGCATTAATAAATCTAGCAATAATCGCTTCATTTATTTCTGCATAGCGATAAAGATTAGCGATAGATTTTTGCATAGGAATCCAATTTTTTTCCTTGTTTTCATTTTCTTTTAAGATTTTAAAATCTCTAGGATTATTGATAGTAACTTCAATTCTTAAATTATTTCCTTTATCATACATTTTGATTTGATTTGAATTTAATTTAAATTTTATTCGAAATTCTTGATCTCTATTTCGTAAATCTGATGTAATATCACCTTGTGTTAGCAAGTGAACTCTTTTAAAATTTTTCCCAAAAAAAGAATAAATATCTTCACTACTAAAGGAAAAATAAGTGTTTTCGACTAATTTTTTATAAAAGGATTTTAAGTCTGATTGTTTCTTAAAAGTGATATCCATTGCATATTCGCATTGATCAATACACCAATAATAATCGTGACTTAATATGTCATGAAAGTCCTGAAATAAAGGGTTTATTTCATTAACTAATTTATCAAATATATCTGATATTTTTTTCTTTGGTATTTCATTTGCTAATTGTTGGGCTTTCTCAAAATCTTCTATATAAGAAAAAGAATTATTATACATTTCGAAAGGAATTTTTTCTTTTTCTAAAATTTTTGCAAGATATTCCCGACCATTAAAATAGATTCCTATATTATAAGGAAAGGTTGTTTGTATTTTAAAAAACATAAAGCCTAATTCTTCATGATTATAATATAAATAATAATGTTTACATTTTGTTTCTTTAAAATTAATTTCTAATCTTTTAGTATTTCGATTAGGAACAACAGTCATAATGTTACAAATTTCTAAAGAAGAAAATGCAGCAATTAAACCAGATTTATAATTTTTCTCAATTAATCTTTTTTGAGCAATTTCACTTTTATTGACTTTTGAAGTTTTTAAAAATTCAAGTTCAATTCCTTCTTTTTTAATTAAATTTTCTATGTGAGTACATAAAGTATTTGTTTGTTGTTCTGCAAATTTTGAAAAATCAACTAACTTAACTTTTTTTTGAATTAAGTAATAGAGCATTAATCTAGGATTTTGAAAAGAAATCAAATATCCATGAATAATTACTCTATCAAAAGTAGATAGAGTTCCATAAATTCTATCCTGTTTTTGTTCAATAATATTCATAAATAACCCCCAAATTATTCTTGTTTAAATTGAAATTTAAACATTACGTATTATACATTTTTTATATTTTTTTTCAACTTTTTTTCCAAATTTCTAAAAATTCAAAGAATTATTTTTGTGTAAATTACTTGACAAAAAATATATTTTCATTTATGTTTTAATGTCAAAAAATTAAAAAAATCTTGAATTTAATATGCTATTTTGTTATTCTTATAACATAGAGAGGAGAAAAGAAAAAAAATGGAAAAGAAAAATATGGTATTGCTCACAGTAATTGCAATAGCCACGCTACTAGTGGCAGTGGTGGGGGCCACGTTCGCTTACTTTACCGCGACTGTTACCGATAACAGAACTGGTGATTCTAATACAAAGGGTCAGGCGGATATTTCGCCAATTCAAACACCTGGAAATTTAGCTGTTGCTGAAGTTTCATCAAACCAATTTAGCTCTTTTAATGCTCAGAACGTCTATCCTGGACATAAAGAACTCATTGCTTTAAAAATTACATCAAGCTCTGATAATACAACCGATGCTTATTTTGATATTGTCTTTAAAGGAGAGAATACTTTCCCTGAAAATACTATTAAATTTCAAATCTATGAAAGTAAAAAAGAACTTACTCAGGTTGAGGCTGGAAAAGCATTTATCTGTACACAAGAATCAGAAGATTTAGGTAGTGGAACACAGTTTAAGCTTTATGAAAAATGTGATCTAGAATCATCTTTAAAATTATTATCAGGTGGACCAGCTCAACCAGTAGCTACTAAGCAACTTCAAACTACTAGTGGTTCTCAAACAGTTGTATTAAATGGAGAGCATCCTTTTGTCATTACTGGTGAAGCATCTGATAAAACATTGTATTACTATGTTGTTGTAGAATATGAAAATAAAGATAGTAGTCAAAATGATGAAGATACTGGAAAAAAACTAGATGGTAATATCAGTATTCAAATGGCTGCTAGTGATTCAAGTGCTCTTAGAGATGACGATGAAAAAGTCATTGATGAAGGCGAATAAAATAAAAAAAGTCTATCAATGAGTGATAGATTTTTTGTTGTTTAAATAATTAAAGAAAGTAAGTTCCACTCGTAGATTTATTAAAATTTAAAACCACCAGGATGTTATATATTACTAGATTTTATAAACTGGCACCTCTTCAGAATTATTTCATAAATAAAAGCTATTTTAAAATCTGTTGTTTTGATGATATATTTTTTAAATTCTAAAAATATTTACTCATTAAGAAATCAATTAGATTCATATGTATAATACCATCTCTACTGAAATTTTGTTTATCTAAAGTAATTACATATTTTGGATAGTTATCATTTATTTCATTATAAGCTCCAAATTCTCTTTGAATCACTTCATCATTTGTTAAGTAATAAGCGACTTGAATGTACTTAATAGAATTATCTTTTTCTACAACAAAATCTATTTCTCCTTTTTTTGTTTTTCCAATTTGGATATTATATCCTTTAATTAATAAATCATTATATACAATATTTTCGATAGCAAATGGCTTATTAATTTCAAAGTTATTTGTTTTAATTTGAGCTATTCCTAAATCAGTTAAATAATATTTATTCAAAGTTTTTAAAATAGCTTTTCCATGTATATCATAACGATATACTTTTTTTAAAATTAAAGCTTTGCATAAGGCATCTAAATAACGATATAAAGTAATAGAAGATACTTCACGGTTTTCATGTTTTAAATAATTTAAAATATTTGTTGCAGAAAATTCTCTTCCTGTTGTGTCTATCATATATTGAAGTATTAAATGAAACAAATTTGTATCTTTTAGTCCCAATCTTTCTACTACATCTCGTAAAATAATTGAATCAAAGACACTACTTAGATAATCTTTAATATTTTCTTCAGAATTAAGAGTAAATCGATGAGGAAGACCTCCCCATTTTAAATAATCCCAAAAAGTATTCATATCATATTCATCTTTTTTGGTATATTCAATGTATTCCCTATAGGATAAAGGATAAATATTAAAAGAAACATATCTTCCTGATAAAACTGTCGATAGTTCGTTAGATAATAGTTTACTATTAGATCCAGTCATAAAAATACTTACATTTAAGGATGCTCTTAAAGAATTAACTACTTTTTCAAAGTTTTTAACATTTTGAATTTCATCAAAGAATAGATAATATAATTTCTCATCTTTTATTTTGTCCTTTATATATTGATTTAGTTTTCTATAATCTAATAAATCTTCATATTCAATAAATTCAAAATTAATAAAAATAATATGATTTTCCTTTATTCCTTGTTTTTTTAATTCTTCCATAATTTGATTTAAAACAACTGATTTTCCACATCGACGAATTCCTACTAAAATTTTAATTAAATTACTGTCATAAAACCCTCTAATACGTGATAAATATATTTCTCTTTTTAACATTTTTATTCACCCTAAGTTCATTATATAGCATTTCTTTTCAAAAGTAAAGTTATTTTATTTAAGCAAAATAACTTTACTAAATTAAAAATTTTTTTAAATTAACAAAATATTATTTATATATTAAATTATAAAGATATTTATTTAAAAAACTAAAAATAGTTAATCAATAACATAGAGAGGAGAAAAGAAAAAAAATGGAAAAGAAAAATATGGTATTGCTCACAGTAATTGCAATAGCCACGCTACTAGTGGCAGTGGTGGGGGCTACGTTCGCTTACTTTACCGCGACTGTTACTGATAATTTCAGCCAAGAAGGAGATAATGGAAAAACAGATATTACTTCTTCAAAAGTTGCCAATACCTTAACATTTGCAACTGCTGACTCTAATGCTGGAAAATTTACTGCTGAAGACGTTTATCCTGGCCATAAAGAATTAGCAACTATTAAAGTTACTGCACAAGGTGATGCTGAAACAACAGCAGCCATTCGTTTAGCATATTCTGTCACTACAAATACATTTGGAGCGGATGCATTAGAAATATCTGTATATAAGTCTGATAATGAAATTACTTTTGAAAAGGAAAATCCATTACATTGCACTAAAAAGACAGGAACCATTAGTGAAGATGACAAAAATACAAAATTATATGAAGAATGTGATGATTTAGCTACTGCGTTGACTAATAAAGGAGCTACTTTAGTAAAAGATTCAAAGAAAAATATTCCAGAAAGTGAGTCTATTATTTTAGTGGATAGAGATATTATTCAAATTGATAGTGTTTCTAAAGATGCTTATTATTATGTATTAGTAGAATTTAATGATACTAATAAAGCTCAAGATGATTTACAAGGGAAAACTCTTGATGGTGAAATTACAATTACAGCTGCTTAAAAGTCTATCTATTATGATAGATTTTTTATTGAAAAAAAATGTCATATTATTATAGTTTTTTCAGTTCACTGAAAAAACTTTACTTTTGCTTTTTTTTTTAATATAATACTAATAAGGTGATAGTTATGTTAGAACGAAAATCATATTTAGACTTTTTAATAAAACTAAAAGATAAAAAAATAATTAAAGTAATTACGGGTATAAGAAGATGTGGAAAATCCACTTTGTTTCTTCTATATCAAAATTATTTATTAAAAAATGGCGTTTTAGAAAATCAGATTATTAATTATAACTTTGAAAATCCAGAAGATAATAAATATGAAAATTGGAAAGATTTATATAATGATATTTTAAAGAAATTAAATCCTAAAAAAATGAATTATATTTTTTTTGATGAAATTCAAATATTAACAAATTTTGAAAAATTAGTAGATGGATTGTTTATTAAAGAAAATGTTGATATTTATATTACTGGATCAAATTCTTATATGTTTTCTGGAGAGCTTGCAACATATTTAACTGGTAGATATATGCAAATACATATGCTTCCCCTCTCTTTTAAAGAATATATGGAAGCTTTCAATTCTAAAAATGAATTAAAAGATTATCAAAATTATATAGAACAAGGTGGTTTTCCATATCTTTTAACATTAAATAATGATAAAGAATTAATAAGAAATTATTTAGATGGAATCTATAATACTATCTTGTTAAAAGATGTAGTTTCTAGAAACAATGTAAAAGATATCATGATTCTTGAAAGTACTGTAAAATTTTTATTTGATAATATTGGCCAAATGGTATCAACAAATAAGATATGTAATACATTAAATTCAAATAATAGAAAAATATCTGTTAATACAATTGAAAATTATATTAATTATCTTTTAGATAGTTATTTAATTTATAAAATTTCTAGATATGATATTAAGGGAAAAGAATACTTAAAAACTGGTGATAAATATTATGTATGCGATTTAGGATTAAGAAAATACTTATTAGGTGAAGTAAGAGATTTAGGAAGTATTTTAGAAAATATTATTTTCTTAGAGTTAAAAAGAAGAGACTATGAAATATATATAGGAAAAATTGGTGAACAAGAAGTTGATTTTGTAATCAAAAAAGATGATGGTTTAAAATATATACAAGTTGCTATATCTGTAAGAGACCAAGCAACATTAAATCGTGAACTTAATGCTTTAGAATCTATAAAAGACAACTATCCTAAATATATTATCACTTTAGATTATGATACAGCTAATTTTGATGGGATAAAGTTAATTAATGCAATAGATTTTTTATTAGAAAAAGAAGATATATAAGAAAAAAATTTAAAAATGTTAAAAGAAATTATTCAATTTTTAGCATTTTTTTTTATGTGTAATTTTTCATTTAAATTATTCTAAACTCCTCTAAAAAAGAAGCAAGTAGCCAATCAATAACATAGAGAGGAGAAAAGAAAAAAAATGGAAAAGAAAAATATGGTATTGCTCACAGTAATTGCAATAGCCACGCTACTAGTGGCAGTGGTGGGGGCTACGTTCGCTTACTTTACCGCGACTGTTCAAGATAACAGAACTGGACAGGCTGAGGAGAAAGGTCAAGCGAATATTGGTTCAGCAGCAGCACCAGGTAACTTGATTATTGAAAAAAATAGCGACATATTTGATTCTTTTAATGATGAAGGTGTCTACCCAGGACATAAGGAACTAATTGTTTTGAAAGTAACTTCAAATCAAGATAATACAACCGACACTTATTTTAACATTGTCTATAAAAAAACAGAAAACACATTTCCTGATGATGCTATTGAGTTCAGTATTTATGAAAGCAAAGAGACTTTTACAGGTTCAACAGAAGGAAATGCTTTTAAGTGTGACAAGATGTCTGACGACATGGGCGGAGGAAATTATAAATTTTATGAAAAATGTGCTTTGGATGAAAGTTTAGAAGTTTCACTACAGGCAACGACTCATAAGCTTGCTACAACACCATTAAAAATGAATGATGCAACTACTATTTTAAATGGACAGTACCCTTTTGTTATCACTGGTGAAGCAACTGATAAAACTATTTATTATTATATCATAGCAGAGTATAAAGATACCCAAACTTCTCAAAATGATACAAGTGCTGGAAAGAAATTAAGTGGTAACATTACTATTGAAATGGCTGCAAGTAATGAAAATGCAATCAAAGATGATGACCAGCATTTATCTAAAAAGGATGGAGAGTAACCTTCAAATAAGTCTATCGAAAGATAGATTTTTTTATTTTATTAACTATTTAAAGGTGCATTTCCCCTATTTTTTCATCGTTATATATAATTTTATTTATTTTGTATTATTTCATTTTAAAATCCATAAAAAAAGATAATTAGAGCATATTCTATTTATCTTTATTTTTTAATAACATTATCAATTAATTTTCTTAAAAATTGATTCCAATTTAATAATTGAATGGTTTCATCATTTTCTAAGTTCTTTATTATAACCTTTTCTTTTTCATAACTTAAAATATATGTTTTTTTAGTTGTATACATTTTGGCCAATTGATTATCATTATTATATAAGAAATTTAATTTTTCTTCTTTGCTTTCAATACTTTCAATATGATTCATTTCATCATAATTAAAAAAAATGCTTTTCTTCGGAAAAATGAATGTCTCTAAATTTTGAGTTATACAATCATATTCTATATTTAAATAATCTTTTTTATTTTTTTTTAATACTTTTTCTAGATAATTTTCTTTATTATATTGAAAAAAATATTCTTCTTTAAAAACAATTAATTTTTCAATTCTTTTCTTTAAATCATACTCTATTTCACAGTTTCCTTTTTTCTCGTTAACTAAAAAATACTTCTTTAAAGCAGAAGCCTCTAAAAAATTAGTAAACTGAACTATTTTTTCCTTTCCTTTTTTTTCTTTTATCAAAGAAAAATTAGTTACAAATATTGTATCACTCTGTTCTTTTCCCTCTATTTTAAATCTGATTTTTTCATAATCTTCTTTTGCTTTAAATTCTGTATAAAATATTTGCCAATCAGGATAATTTGAAGATAAATAAAAGATATTTTTTTCTATTACTTTTTGATTCATTATAAATTCGATGTGGACTTGATATCTTGAAAAATCTTCTAATAAATATTGAAATGAAACCGAAAAAAAATCATCTGTTTTTCCATTTAAAGTGATTTCTTGATACATTTTTACCGTTTCATTTAATTCTGGAGCTATTTCTAAAGCATTCACTTCTTTTCCTAAAAAATTAGGACTAATAGCCTTTACCAATCTATAGTTTTCGGCAAGAATAATCCAAGGAGATGTTCCTTTTGTAAAATTTGAATTTTCAATCCAATTATAATAATTAACAACTTCACCTTTTTCTAGTTGTATATCATCAAGATAAATAGATCCTTTTTCTAAAGGCTGAATTTTAAAAAAATGTATTGTTGGATACGGATTTAAAAATACATTTAAAATATATCTTTGATAATGAGACGAAGGATTAATCTTTAAAATCATTTCTGAGACAAGTTCTTTTTCATCATAAACGCCTAATTGTATAGGAATATCTGATTTTAAATAAAAACTTAATGTATAAATCCCCTTTTCATAAACAGAAGGAATTGGAATTTCAGTATCTTCCCTTATCAAAAGGCATTTTAATCCACTTCTTGCCTCTTCACAAACTATCAAGCCTTTCTCGTATATAATACCCTCTTCTTTTGTTTCAAAGCTACCATCTTTAAAATAATTATTTGGATGATCTTTTAGCAAAATGCTTTCTGGTAAAGGAATTACGACTGGATGTAAATCAACAGGAAGACGGAATAACGATTCCTTCTTCCATGGTTGTTTTCTTTTTAGTCTTTTTCTTTTTGTTGTAAATGTAATATTGTCTATATCTTCTTCTACATAAATTTCCATATAATTCTACTCCTTCTATTTGTTGAAAATTGAATTTGAGAAAGCCGCAAAAACGGCTCTCAAACTTTTTTATTAGACGTCAATGTCTACTCCATCCATCCCATCATAATGACTCATAGCACCATTATTAAAGATAAATACATGACCATATCCACCTATACCTATTGTATAGCTTTGGCTAAGTGATAAATTTACTGTATCCATAGCATGTTGATAACTTGCATAAACTCTACCACCTTTTGAAACTGAATATGTTTGAGTTAATTTGATGTCATTCCCTGAAACAGGCAATTTTATTGATACTCCAAAACCATTACTTAGTTGTTTTATATCATTAGCTGTATTTCCACCAGTAGAATAAGATAACATTGTAGTAACACCAGATAGAAGATTTACTCCACTTAAGTAAGCTCCCATAACATCATAGCTACGTATTGTTGGATTTCCATGCCAAACTAAAGTAACACTTATTTTTACATTTGAAGTATTTAATTTAGAAATTTTTAATGTTTTGGCAGGTGTACCAACTTCAGTTCCTAAAGGATTTATTCCATAATTTCTAGCAATTTTAGATTCTACTAAATCTTTATTCATATATTCTGGTTCAAAACTATCAAAATCTTCTTGACTCATAATACTTTGATATCCATCATAGTACATAGCTGAAAAAAACTCATATTGTTCTTTAGTAAATACTACTCCTTTCTCATTTTCATAAAAAATTTCTTGTGCGGAAACATTATGACTCACTCCTACTAACCCCACGAGCATTACTACTATCATAATGCTAACTTTTTTCATTTTCCTCACCTCGTTATCAATTTAACATAAGTTTTAGAAATTGGCTAGCAAGTATTACTTTCTCCCTAGAAAGTTATTATTAAATTTAGATAAAAAAAGAAGCTTATTTTTCAGCTAAATAAACTTCTTTATAATTTTTAATAAAATAATCTACGAGTTTCTTTTCTTTTTCACCAGAGTTAGATATATTAACTTCAAAATTATTGATTACTTTAAAGTTTTTATCTGTTTCTTCATAAACTAAAATATTTGAATTTATATCAAAATTCCAACTTTTATAAGATGTGCCTGTATTTTCTTCGACACCAAAAACTTGAGTATCAATTAGATAAGATATAAAAATACTTGTATCTTTTTGTTTTATTTCTAAATAATAAGTTCCATCTTCATATTTAAATTCTTTTTTAATCTTTGATGGAACCGAATTATCAATATTATTACTACCACCATCAGTGATATCATCTTTTTCTTTGAACAATAATTCACTATTTTCATATCTTTTGAAATTTTCTAATTGTATATCATATTCTTTGCCATTTTTTAAAATGACATGCAAATATAGATTTTTAATGTTATTTTCAATATTATTATAATTAAAATATTCATCGTATCCATAACTTTGCTGTAGATAAATGCTACTATCATTTGAACTAGTAATAATTTCTTTTTCTTCATTATTTTTGGTATAAAGTTCCATTTCTTTAACATCAGAATGGTATAAATCTAATTTTAAATAACTATCTTTTTTCGAAAGAACTATAATACCTTCAGCATAAAAATCAGTTTGATCATAAATTACTGTATAAACTTTCAAAGATCTATAAGAATTTATAAAATAATAACCTAAGAATAAACATGCTAATAATACAATAATAATGATAAATAGTATTACAGCTTTCTTTAATTTCTTTTCATGCTCTTTGACTACTTGGATAAACGTTTTAGCTTTCTCTTCTTTTGTTAACTTTAATTGACCAGCAAAAATTGATTCAATATCAATATCTAATTCTTTCGAAAGGAAATAAATTGTATCTGTTTTTGGAGAACTTTTACCTAGTTCCCATTGAGATACTGCTTGTCTTGTTACAAACACTCTTTCAGCTAGTTCCTTTTGACTGAGACCTTTCTTCTCTCTTAGTTCTTTAATTAATTTTCCTGTCTTTAAATTATCCATAACTCACTACTCCTTTTTATTTTCTTTATATTTTTGATTGGTTCTACCTAAAACCCAATCCAATGAATAATTCCCATCTTTACAAACTTCTAACAAAAAAGTACTTAATATCAAATGTTTTCCAGTTTCATAAGCACTCCAAGTGGAGCTAGAAGTATTTAATTTATTAGCAATATCTCTTAGGGTATATCCATTTTCTTTTCTTATTTCACGAACTCGATCAGCACTAATTTTTAAATCAATGTTTTCTTCACAAACCATATTATTAATTCTAATATCTGATAAGTTCATTAAATAATCTGCATTTACTTGATAAAAATTGGCAAGTTGAAATATTCTTTTCGTGGGAATTGAATCTTTATCATTTTCCCATCTGGAATAAACAGAATCTGTAACATCTAAAATCTGTGCTACAGCAGTTTTGCTTAATCCTTTTTCTTCTCTTAATTCTTCTAATCGTGTTTTACTCATATTTACTACCTCAATTAATTTATTTGTATCATTAAATTAATCTCGATTTTCAAATCCGTACTAAATACGAGCACAAATACGATATTTTTTCACTCCTCTCTTTTCATTTTAATTATTTCCTTGCTGTTTTTACATATCTTTTCTATATAAAGATACAATTTTTTTTAGCATAAAATAAAAAGAAAGAACAGGGTTTTTAAGAACCCTGTTACATAAAAAAAAGAAAATCTAAGTTTTCTTTTATACTAATCCTGATAAATAAGCATTTAACATTGTTTCTAAAGATGTTCCTTTAATTTTAGCAATGATGTTATTATAAATTTTAATATAATCCATTTGTTCTAAATCATTGATATCCTGAGCATTTTTAACATTTTCTTTTCCGATATTCGCATTAAAATCAATTGAACCATTCAATTTGATGTTATATTCTTCTTCATCCGCTTTTGTTTTTAGATCGATATCATAATTTATTTTTGATTCATTTTCTTTAGTAACTTTATAAGCAATTTCAAATTCGGAACCATTATAATCAAATGTCATTTTTACTTTATCATTTTCTTTCACAAATTCAATTAATTGATCATTAAGTTGAATACTTTCTTTTTGATTATAATCAACGATTGTCAATTGTTGATCTTCTGCTTCTATTTTTATCGCGATAACCTTATGAAATGCCCCAGTAGTTACTACACTAATTGTAACTTCTTCAGTATTATCATATTCTATATCTTCTTCTAAAGTTTCTCTTATTTTTTCTTCTTTTATGTTGAAAAGATTAGCCATCATTTCGATAAATTCTTGATTATTTTTTAAAGCTTCTCGCATTTTTTCATTGATTTGTTTTTGATTTTCAGAATCTAAATGATAGATTAATTCATCTGTGATAACTTCTTTATCATGATATGTACTTTTTATGTTTTTATTTTCTTCAATATTTTCTTTTTTAATAGATGATACTAAAACATCTTTCATATCTGTGACTAATTTTTTATAAGTATCTTTTTTGAGACTAAATTGAGGCACATCAGAAAAATCAACCTCTGAAACTTCTATTTTTAAAGGATTAGATAATACATCAGGAATAATCACATAACCTTTTTGATCTTGGTATACTGCATTTGCATTTAATATTTCTTTGCTATCTTCTTGTAAAGCTAAAGATAATTTTAATATTTCTTTGGGAATAGATAAATCAAGTTGAAATCCATATTCTAAATTTTTTAAACCATTCATTTCTTCTAATTCCATTGTAGTATCAAAAGCAAGATTTCCAGAAATTGAAATATCACGATTTAAATTCATTTCATCTGGAACATTTTCATCGATTACTTTCACTACTTCATTTGAAAAATCATTGATAGCATTTACTAATATCTTATCTGACGATTTTCCTAAAAAATAATACCCTACCGCAATAGCTCCGATCACAAGAATAAATGCTACTATGCCCAGAACAATTGGTAGTACGTTCTTTTTACCTCCATTCATTTGATTATCTGGCATTTGCTCTTGCTGAACTTCATTATTCATAACTCACACTTCCTTCTACTTTTCCAGTATAACATATTTTTATTAAATCAGGAAAAAAATTAGAACTTTTTCATTTTTTTTCATAAACTATATTTGACAGGTATAAAATCCTGACTTTGACAGTTTTTAGAAAGCAAAAACTCTCGATCCCTTTGTTTATAAGGAATTAAGAGTTTTTAATAT
>CANQFE010000037.1 GCA_947598285.1 uncultured Bacilli bacterium | reverse complement strand
TTGCCTAATCCATTAAGTATAGATAAATCAGTGATTAGAACAACAGTTCTTCCTTCTTTATATACTATTTATGAATATAATAAAGCTCGTAAAGTAGAAGATGTTCTTCTTTATGAAATTAGTAAAACTTATGATTTAAATTTCGCAGAAGATACTAAAATTGCCATGTTATTAAAAGGAAATTATATCAAAAATGCCTGGAATAAAACTGTTATGAAAGTTGATTTTTACCTCTTAAAAGGAATCATTGAAGATGTATTAGATTCTTTGGGTTTAAAAAATCGATATACTTTTGAAAAAAAAGAATTTCCTGATATTCATCCTGGCGTCTCAGCTTGCATTTTAGTTGATAAAGAAGAAGTGGGTATTCTTGGTCGAATTCATCCAAATATTACAAAAGATGAAATTTATGTCGCTGAAATGTCTTTGCCTAAATTAATTCGAAAAATCAAACCAATAAAATTTAAAGAAGCTCCAAAATACCCAAGTATGGAAAAAGATATGGCCTTTGTTGTTAAAAAAGGCATCGCGGCAAGCGAGATAGAAGCAATTATTAAAAAACAAGGTGGCAGACTTCTTAAAAATATTGAGATTTTTGATGTATATGAAGGCGAAAATGTCGGAAAAGATGAAAAATCCATTGCTTATCATTTAACTTATCAAGATGATACAAGAACATTAACAGAAGAAGAAGTTATGAACAATTTTAATCATATTATTGAAGAAGTTCAAAAAGAATTACATGCAGTTTTAAGAGATAAATAAAAAAGCCATTAGGCTTTTTTTATGGTGTTAAAACAATCCGAAAACTGTAGAGTCTATCACTAACTCCATCATATGAACTAAAAGAAAAGATACCAGTGTCTGTACCTTGGAGACTACAGCCACCACGGACGAACCATGGATTTTCTGGAGCCATAAAAAATGCTATATCTGCATTAAAACTTCCAATTTTTCTTGTCGTTCCTCCATCATAAGATACACTATAGAATGGGCCCATTTCTTTGGTGGCATCTCCTAATATTCCTCTTTGATAATCTACATTGTTTCCATTTTTATAATCATATAAGTCATAATATTTTGCAGATGGCCATTCTTTTCCAGTTGTATTTGTTATTGTGTCATAACATTCAGTAGCTGTAACCCAATCATTCCCACCATTTTCTTCACAACCACTATATGGTCCTTTAAAATTTGAATTTCTGACATTATTTCTTCCACTGGCTGGTGCTTTTGTTCCATTTTCTGTTCCTTGCATCACGCCCATGACATAGTCGTAAGCACCTCCACTCATATCATAAATTCCACTATAATTTCCTGTGGTACTTCCGCCTTGACTGTCTTTTAAATAATAGCTTTTAATGAATCCACTTTCAAGTTCATTTAAAGTACTAGGTCCCCCATACCAGTTACATTCTAACTTCGATGCGGAAGATCCGCATGTTGCTTCTTTCGTTGTTGACATTCCTGTAATGAAATACTCTGAATTATTTCTATTTATTTCTGTACAATTTCCATTTAAGCATCTCCCATACTTACTTTGAGTCAAATAAGCAACGGCTCCCCATTCGGTATTCTTCATCACATGACTTTCTAATTCTCGTTTGTAATCATAGCTTGCATAAAAGGCATTTGATGCATTGATTCCTCTCCATGAATAGACGTGTGGTTTAATTATTATTTTCGATGAATCTTCTGTATTTTGTTGAGCTTTTTCTGTACTCCAGGTAGTAACAACTGGTGTTACATTATCATTATTACTATTTTGATTATATCCTGTTTCAAATTTTCCGACCCAAAATCCATTACTATCGAATGCTACAAAGGCTGGATGAGTGATAGAATCTCCTTTTAAACTTCCTTGTTTATTTCCTTTGTCTTTTGTTTCAAATGTAATTTCAAAGACATTACTTAGTGCTTCATTTTGATGTTTTTCATAAAATTTACTTACATTTTCTACATTTCCTACATCAATGGTAGAGCTATATCCATTATAAACATCTTTATTATTTTTTAATTGATAACTATATCTTGGGATCCAGACAAAATAAGATTCAATATCTTTTTCTTCGATTTCTTCTCCTGGTTGATAATTATCTTCTTTCCCATCTCTTAATATGACGGCATTAGCCCATTGCTGTTTCCCATAGTTATACCATTCACTAGTAATATCTGCTTTCTCTACTTTTCCTGCTTGTGCTCCAACATAAGTTATATCACTTGGGGGTATATTATCACTTATTTTTATTGGTACTAGTCTTCCATTCATTAAATCTGGTGTTGCTCCATTTAATGTATTTTCTTCATAGATCTTCTTAAAATGTAAATAACATTTCGTTTTCGTTGTTGTAATATTGGATAGATATGGTTCCCATCTTTCTTGATTCCAATTAATACTTCCTGTTTGTTTTCCTGTTGTCATATCTTTGCAATAACTACTACTGGTATCTAAACTATAACCATCATCTTTCTTTGGTGCTGTCTTTGATATTTTATCTTCTTTTCCATCATCAATATAAAATGCAAATTCTAAATCTCCGATATCTTGAACTTCTCCTTCTATCATATCTTCATTTAAATTTGTTTGAAAGATGGCAAATGTTTTATACAAGAAAACTCCTGTGATTAATAACACACAAGCTATGGTAAAAATTAATATCACTTTTTGTTTGTTATTTCTTTCTTTAAATCTTTTTAGTTTCATTTTTTTCTCCAATATCTATAGGCAATATTTACCTATGATAAAAATATTGTAGGTAAAATTTACCTATTTGTCAATAGGTAAAATATAACTATAGTAAAATGAAAACTGATGGGAGAAACCATAAAATGAATCGATTAAAAGAAATTAGAGAAGATAATGATTTATTTCAAAAAAATATTGCTGAGTACTTAAACATAGATCAATCAAACTATAGCAAATATGAATTAGAAAAAATAAATATTCCAATTGATATATTAAAAAAATTAGCTGATTATTATCATACAAGTACTGATTATTTGCTTTATCGAACTGACAATAAAACTCCTTATCCCAAATCTAAAATAAATGAAGAAGAATAAAAAAGCCATTAGGCTTTTTTTAGTTCGAAATAGTAGAGATCTTGTACATCATTTTTGTCATCACAAGTTGTTAAAATTAGTTCACTTTCCTTTGGTTTTAAAGCGGTAAACACACCTACTTTATTCATAGTATCAACTTTTTTAAGAACATATGAGAAAATTTGCTTTTCATATGTAATTGTTGCTATGTCACCAATGTTTAGTTGATCTAAATTTTTAAAATAGGAAATAGCACTGTTACCAGAATGACTAGCAATAATAATGGAGCAAGGAAGAGTAGGATTACAATCTGGAGACAGAAGGTTTAGATGTTTTTGCACATCATTTTGAGGAGATTGATAAGCAAAGAATCCTTGTTTTAAAGAAATTTTAGGAATTTCTAAAATTCCCATATAAGTTTCATCTTTGTCATTAGATATCTTATTTGTTTCTTCACCTAAATATTCTTTTATCAGTGAATCATTTTCTAATTGAACATCAATTCTTTTTTGAAAATCAATCGAAAGGAGTAATATACCACTAAGAAGAAAGAGAATGATTAGATTTCTTGTTTTCATAAAGGAAAATTCCTCCTAAACAGATACTTATGAATCCAAGTGGAATGAATATGGAATTTTTCTTGGTGTTTGGAACTTGATAATTAATAATTGTTAGTGTTTCTTCGATAGTTGGAGTATGCTCATCTTGATATTTTAAATCAACCTCAAATTCTTGATCTGGCAAAAAATACCCTTCTTTTGTTTCAACTTCTTTGATGATATATTTTCCAAGAGGAATTCCACTGATGGAAGTATTTCCTTCTTCATTCGTTGTAAGTGTCGCGACAACATCCCCAGCATGATATAAAATTGTATTATCGACATCATAAATATCTTCTTTGGCTAAAACTTCAAAAATGACACCTTCAATCGGGAAACCATATTCCGAGTTTTTATGAATATGAATACCACCTTTTACTGTTTCATTTTCAAATGAAAGCTCAATTTGTTCTGGGGAATCTTCTGTCACGGTAAATTCAAGCGGTGTTGAATTCCAAAGAAATCCTGGAATAGATCCCTCTATTTCTTCCAAGCGATACGTAGATGGATAAAGTCCTTTTGTTACGAATTCTCCATTTTCGTTTGTATAATAGATACAATCAGATGTCTCACAGATGTATTTATTTTCGATAGTATCATAGATTTTAAAACCAATTTTCGCAAGATGGATTTTTTTGGCGGTTCCTTTTTCGACTTTAGATACTTTTAGTTTTGATGTTTTATAATTATCATATACGACAATGTTTTTACTTTTTGTTTCACTGGTCACAGTAAATGAATATGTTTTGAAATCAATTAAATACCCTTTTGGATTTTTAATTTCTTTTACATAATATTCTCCAACACCTAAGATTGGTCCAGTTCTTGCAGCACAGTGTTCATCTGTGGTAAGTTCCATCACCAAAGTTCCATCTTTTTTATATAATCCATAGACAGCTCCTTTAATCTCAGCGGTTCCTTTTGATTGACAACGATTGGAACTAAAATCAAATTTTTGAAAAATTAATTCGGCACCTGTTACGTTATATTCATAGGCAGTTTTTATGGTTGGATAACTTCCGACCTCAACGACATCTTGACTTTTAGGATTAAGGTATACAATTGCTCCATGTTGATAAATGTCATCTGCTTTTAATAAAGAAAAATTTTGTTTGCCTATCTCATTTGCGGTTATGATCAAATTATTTTCTTCTTTTTTAATATTATCAGATGTATTACTAGAAAGTTTAAAGTGACTTAATACTTCATTATCATCTTTAATTGTTTTTGTTTCTCCTAAAGTAAGATCTAAAGAAGCAAAATGTGGCACAGTTTCATGTTCTTTAATAAGCCGTTCCATTTCTTTTTGCTCATCTGTATATTTTTCAATTGGATCATCTTTATGAATACTTGTAGAAAAATAAATATTGTAACCATGTGGTACTGTTTGCCAAATCATAAATTGAGTGACAGCATACCATTTAATATCTGTGTGATCGGTTACTTCATCTACATAGTTATAACCATAGTAGGCAAGAAGTTCAATTCTTTTCCATTGTTGTTCAGTCATTCCTGATACATAAGCTTGATCGGTTGAATAGGCAGTATAAAGGTCTGTTCCATCAATCGATACTCCAGGTTCAATACAATAGACAAATTGATTGTTACTATTTTTCACAATCATAGACATTTGATGTGAGATCGCCACTCTTTGGCCAGTTGGATCTTTTTTCCAGATATATACATCTGGTATGGGCTTGTAATGCTCATTCATTGTATCTACACCAGCATTTACCCCTTTTAATGTGCTAATCATAACTATCGTTAGTAAGATTAGATACAATAAATGTTTTTTCATTCTTTTTTTCCCTCCTACCTATAATATACCGAGTATTTCTTCGATTTCCTTTTTTTTATGCCAAAAAGTGTTCGTCAAAAATCGACAATTCTTGTATAAAAAGAAGAAAATGGGTCACACTATAAAAGGAAAGGAGTTTACTTATGAACACAAATCGAAAGAATTATTTTCTTGTAGCTTTTTTATTGGTATTGTTTTTTCCCTTTAAAATGGTGTTTGCCCAAAGTACTACTGTAACGAATCAGGAAACTTTAAAACAAGCTTTGAGTGATGAAAGTATTACTGAAATTATTTTAGGAAATGATATCGATACCACTGAAAAAATTAATATTACACGTCCTGTTACAATTGATGGGAAAGGTCATACTATGAAATATGTAGGAACATTTAAAGGTGGAAGTGATAATAAAGTATGGGATGGCATCTATGTTTTACAAGTTTATAAAACGACAGCTACAATTCGTGATATTAAATTGACTGGGGGAAATGCTGCTTTATTAGTGAATGGTTCAAAAGTAACCTTTGAAGGAAAAATAGATGTTTCTGGAAATGGTTTTGGTGGCATTGAATTAGGTCAAGGAGTTGGCGTTGAGGAAACGAATTACTTAGAATTAGAAGATAATGCTGACATTGTAAATAGTAGCGAAGATGCTGATCGTCCTACTTTATGGGTTCCAAATGATTCTGATGCAGCTGTCTTAGTAAAAGATGGCGAAGAAGAAACAATTAACGCTGGAGAAGAATTAACTTTAGTAGAAATTGAAAATATTTTTGAAGAACAACCAAGTCCTCAAACAAAAGATAATACAATTCTTTATCTTACGTTAGGATTTATCAGTGCTGTTATTCTTTTCTATACTGTACCAACCTACTTAAAAGAAATCTAGTTTTGTCTAGATTCTTTTTTTATGAGTCTTGCATGAACAACAATCCGATCAACTCCTAAACTATCTTTACAAGTAGAAAGAGTTAAGATTTTATCATTTGGATTTAAAGAAGAAGTAAAAGAAAAAATACTTCTTTTTAAAATAGTGTCTAAGAATTCTTGATAAGTTGAACTATCTTTAAAGTGAGTTGTAATATAATAGCTTTCTTTAGGAATAACATATACAGAAACTACTTGAAAAATCATATTTTCTTTTAAGGTCGAAATAAAAATAAGATGATTTTCAGGTTGCGTAAACCAATTTTCTTCTAAAACATTTTTTAGAGAACCAAACATTGATCCATCTAATCTTCGATGACCATAAAGAATCGTATTAGCATTTAAAGCAAAAAAGTTATTCCGAAAATCAGAAAAAATCCAGCCAGCTTTACTGATAGAATGATCAAAAGAATGATTTAAATAGTAATCGTTATCACTTGTTTGGACAAATGGATAATCTATATTCGCACTAGAAAAGCGAATCCAACCCGTGACATCAGAATTTTGGCTTAATAAATCAGTAAAATCAATTTGCATAAAAGGGATATCAACGTATTGATAGTAAGAATCATTAGGGTCACTTGGCGGATTATAGTAATTAGCATTTATAGAAGAAACAGATGAGGAAGTATAAGAGATTTCTTCCATCATTTTTTCCTGTTTTTTATTTTCTAAATACCAAGAAAAAATTTGAATCCAACAAATATCTAAAAGTAAAATAGCGAGGCTCATGATTAAAAAAAGGATTTTTCTTTTCATAAATTTCTCCTATTACTATTTTTGACATAAAAAGAAAAGAATATACATCGTATTAAAAAAGAACCGTTAAAAGGTTCATTAATATTTTTTATAAATGGAATTTAGGTGGTGTCGCATCTATTTTTCTTATTTGTTTTAACTTATTTAATTGAATATTAAGTTCATTATCGAATTCATCTTCTAAATCTTCCACAGATCCATTCTTCCAATCTAATAAATATGCAATTTCTCTTAATGTATCTAATATTATTGTAATATTACCATTTGCTTTACGAACTAAATTATTATAAATTTT
Source organism: uncultured Bacilli bacterium (assembly GCA_947598285.1). GTDB lineage: Bacteria > Bacillota_I > Bacilli_A > RF39 > UBA660 > Ventrenecus. The sequence goes on along the minus strand of CANQFE010000037.1, from coordinate 5,873 downwards.
ATCTGTTAAAATATTTTCATGAAAAGACTTTTGAGAATTATTTGTTATTTCATTAAAATATGCAATTCTTTTCTTTATAATTTGTTTCACAACATCTACATTTTTTCCATAATTAGCAGTAATAAAAGAATAACCTTGCTTTTCTAATTCACTTTTTTTATCTTGTTCATCTAATGCTAAATCATCAACAGTGATGATTATTTTATCGAACATATCAAAATATTTACTTATGATATGTTGGGTGTATGCACTACTACCATTCATCCAATCAAAACGATCTATTGCTAAGGTTAAAGTATTGATGCCTAGACATTTTTTAAATCTTTCTATTATTTTTGCTGAAATTTCTCCTGGTAATAAATATTTTTGTAATGTCTTTTTTTCATAATAAATATTATTAATAAAATCACTTGTATTTTTAGATATGCTATGTAGCATTACTCCTATATCAGAAAAATGAGACTCATAAGTTAAAGCATAATTAGATTTTATATATGACAATAATTTTAATGAAAATAGTAATTCATAATAATGATTAAAAAAAGCTTCACTGAATAATTCATTAGGACTAGTAGATAAACTAATAATTGAATCAAAATTCATTAATATTGTTTGATTTTCAGTACCTAGTCCTTTATTTTGATTATTTAAAAGGATTAGACTTTTCCCAGAACCTCTACCACCATTCACGATTATTTTTTTTGAAGAATTTTCGTTTATTTTTTGATTTAAAGAATCAACAGGTTCTCTTATAAATTGTTCTGTTTGAATTATTTCTTGTGGTCTCATATATCGAATCATTTTGAAACCTCCCCCTTACATAAATATTATATCATGATATTATGATGAAATTTGAATAAAAAATTTATCATAATACTCGTTATTATTGTGATTTTAATCATATGAATAAAAATAGTACCAACTGTATAGGTCGGTACTAATCTAAAATTTGGAATAATATCTAACTCACCAAAATTAGGTATTCCTTTTTTATTTTATGCAAGGCATCCTTGACATATTCACCATAGCGTAAAAACTCTTTTTATCAAGTGTGTTTTCTATATTTACTCAGATTTTCTGAGTATCAATTCAATTTGGTGCAAGAAAAGGGACTTGAACCCTCACGAGCAATTGCTCACTACCCCCTCAAAGTAGTGCGTCTACCAATTTCGCCATCCTTGCAAAATTTTTATTTGACCCAATTTTTCTTTGGTTTAATTTCAATTTGGTGGAGTAGAGGAGATTTGCACTCCTGTCCCAAGAATCCTATCAAGAGATTTCTACAAGTTTAGTTGGAATTTCTTTAACAAGTCCCTTAGATCCAACGCACTAAAAAGACTTGCGATCCTTAAAAAAGATTCATAAAGTAATTTAAGGCACTTACTTTATATATCTTATATTTGTGAACCCTTAAACACCCTATAAGAAAAAGTGAATAAGAGCCTTCTTTATACCTTAAACTAGGCTGCTACAGGAGCAAAAGAAGCAAACGAAATATCTTCGTCATTTAATTTTAATGGTTGCATTTAAAGTATGCCTACTACTTGCAATCCCAAGGTAGTAATTCTGGTCGAAACTATAAACTACCCCAAGTACTTCGTATTCTATCATAAAACACTTGCAATTTCAACACTTTCAAGGTATGATATGCTTAAAGAAAAAGAAAAAAAGGTCTATGAATAGAGGTAAAATATGTACGAGGAAAATGAGAAAACCAAAAAAACGAAAAAAAAGAAAAAAAATACTTCCAAAAAAAATCGTTTTATTGAAAAAATACCAAAATTAAAAGAAGAAACAAAGATAGAAAATGAAGAAAAAGAAATAAAAGAAATAGAAGAGCCAAAAGAAATCACTGCTGATTTTGAAGATACAGAAGAATTATTAAAGAAAATTGCTCAGTTAGATGAAGATGATTCTTTTGTCAAAGAAAAAGAAGAAGAAAAAAAGGAAAAAGAATCTAAAACCAAGAAAATAGAAATTAAAAAATGGCTTGGTTTAAAAACAGATTGGACATCTATTTTAGTGAAATTTGGGATTTTCTTATTAATTGCATTTTTTCTTATTTTCACTGTGACCAAAATACGTCAGGGATTTAGCAAAAATACATTTACAGATAATATGGAAAAAATGAAAAGTGTCGCATATACTTATTATAAAGTTCCAACTCATCGTCCTGCTTTTGTTGAAGAAGGGGTTTCCATGACTTTGGAAGATATGGAAGAGGGAAGCTTAATTGGTGAATTAAAAGATTCCAAAAATAATGTTTGTAGTAAAGATTATAGTTATGTTTCTTTAACGAAAAAGAGTGAAGATAATTATGATTTAGATGTCTATTTAAGCTGTGGTGGTGAAGCTAAAAATGCTACATATGAAGTATCTTATAAAGAGGATACAGAAAATACCCCAACAACAACTCTTTATGAATTAAAAAGAAATGTTGTATCTCATTCAAAATATACTTGTCCAAGTGGTTATCTTCTTAGTGGTCGTTATTGTATTAAAATGAATCAAACTGAAGTTCAAGATGCTATTCCAATTTATCGAGTTACACCTGAAAAGAATGTCGCGGCAATATTTAAAACCAGTGGAACAGAATATGAATATACTGATCCAATTAAAATGGTAAACGAGGATAATTATGTTTGTCCAAGTGGCTATACAAAAAATGGTACAAAGTGTGTGAAATATGGAACAGTAAAATATCAGACAAAAACAAATTATACTTGTCCAAATGGCGGGACTCCTTCGGGGACAAGATGTTTATTTACTACTTATACTGATTATAAAGAAGAAAAAGGATATTGTAAAAATGGTCGTTCAATTAACGGAGATGAATGTTACGTTACCATGGATTACTCAGTCAGATGTATTGTTGGTAAAAAAGATAGTTCTAGAAATGCATGCTATACTTCTTATGCAGCATCTAAAGAGTTAAGCGATTGGTTATTTGAAAGTAAAGTTACTTATTCTAGTAGTTATACGCCGAAAGATTCTGATACTGTTTATTATGAAGAAGATCATGAATTAGAAAATGGCAAAATTGTTTATCGGAAATATGTTCGGAAATATATTAAAGTTTGTGATGAAGATGATACATTGTCAGGAAGTATTTGTAAACATTACGATGACTCTTATGAAGAAAGATATTGTAGCAATTCGAAATATGATTTAACTTCTGATGAGAAAGAGTGTTATCGAATTGAACCGATGGAATATAAAAAAATTAAGGGTGAGTATGTTTGCCCAAGTGGTTATCAGAAAAAAGGAATTGGTGAAAATGCAACTTGTTATAAATATGAACCGGCTACGAAAAATAAAACAGAAACACCATATTGTTCTTCAGACTACTCTTTAACAAGCAATAATGAATGTGTAAAAAGTATTCCAGCAACATTGAAAACGGAAGAATCTTATACTTGTCCAGCAGGATATGATAGTAGAGGAAGTGGAAAAAATACTGTTTGCTATCGGAAAACTTCTACAAATAGTTACTATTATTGTTCTAATTTAGAAGCAACTTTGGAAGGCAATCGTTGTATTATTCCTTCTAAAACGACCTTCTTATCTTATCGTTGTCCAAATGGTTTTGAAGTAACTGGCTCAAAATGTGTGAATCCAAATCATCGTGAAACAATTTTGGCAACAGAAACAAATACAAGTATTGATAGTGAAGAAACTATTTGGAGTAAAACAAAAGATGTGGCTGGATGGACTTGGACTGGTAATACAAAGGAAGCATAAGCTTCTTTTTTTTGAAGTAGATTTTTTCTAGTTTTTTTGATATGATACATTTAGGAAGTGATAAAATGAGTTGTTATGAAAAAGTGAAAGAATGGAAAAAGAAATACTCTTCTACTGTTGCCTTTCGTTTATTTCAAAATGCGAATGTTGTAGAACAGCATATTAATCCTGATGAAAAATTAGAATATATTTTTGCTGGTCAAAAGAATGATTCGCCCTTTGATTTTTTTCAAACAGCAGTTATTGCATTAACAGATAAAAGAATTTTGATTGGTCAAAAAAGAGTATTGTTTGGTTATGTTTTAAATAGTATCACTCCAGATTTATATAATGATATGCAAGTTTATGAAGGATTACTATGGGGAAAAATTGTCATAGATACTATTAAAGAAAAAATAGTAATATCGAATCTTTCAAAAACTGCTTTAGTAGAAATAGAAACAGTCATTTCGACATTTATGATGGCAAAGAAAGGAAAGAAAAGTGAAAAAAACAAAGAGTAAAAAGAAACAAAGAAGACGCTTTGTGGCGGCATTGGCTTTTCTTCTTATTTTAATTGGAATTTTTTTCCTTCTTTTTCGTCGTCGTGATTTTTCTCTTACTTATAAAATAGATGGATTTGACATAAAAGAAACTTATCAAAAAGAAAATAATGTTTATTTTTTTGAAATAGCGAAAGAAAATGAAACTTATCATACTATTTTAACTGATGTCAATTTTTTTGCCCAAAAGATTATATATCATATTGAAGAATATCAGGAAAAGAATGAAACTTGTTTAAAAATTCATAGTAATAAAAGCAAATTTTCGCCCTTATGTATTCGAGATAGTAAAGAGGTGTCTCTTTCTTTAACAAGCGATGAAATGAAAAACCATTTTGTTATAGATACTTTAACACCAAGAAATGAAACATATCAGCAAATTTCAATCATTAATACTCATTATCATGATTTTTATATTTGGAATTATCGAGGATTTTATCATATTAATGATCAAATAACAGAATCCATTTCTTTATTTTCAAAAGATATTTATGATTCAAAATTAAAATTAATGGCTCAAGTAGAAGATTACCTTTGGATTCCAAATTATAATTCAGAATATTATTTTCAAGAATCTTATATTTTAAATCGGAAAACAGGAAAACAAGAAACTTGGTCATTAAAAGAACCGATTTATTTTGATTCGGTCATTTTAGGAGTTTATCAAAATGAAATATATTTACTCGATAAACATGAAAAAGTAGAATGGAAAATCAATCCTCAAACGAAAAAAATGACTAAAGTTGGCACTGAAGGAAAAGGCGGCATAATTTATGAGAATGGCTGGAAATCTATCACAATGAATAAACTTTTATATCAAGATGTTTCATTTGTAGGAACTTTACCAATTGATTATCAGATGAATGGTGCTTTTACGAAAAATTTTTCGAATGCTTCTATTTTAATTCGCGAGAATGTTCCTAATAAAGTTGTTGGAAAAACCAATGATGCCGTATACTACTTAGTAGGTGATACTCTTTATAGTTATACAGATACTTATGGAGAAGTACCATTACTTTCTTATTTTGAATGGAATTTCAATAATGAAAATGTGATATTTATCTTTTAAACAAGTACCCAAAATAAAATTTTACATATCCTACTTATAGGAGTGAGTAAGATGTTTGAAAAAAGAAAAGATTTCGAAGAAAGAGTAATTGTTCCTCAAAATAATCAAAATTATTATAATTATTATACAATTGAAAAGGGAGATTCGCTTTATGGAATTGCAAGGCGTTATAATATAAATCCTGAGTTATTAGCTGGATTAAATGGTTTATCAATGGAGGATTATATTTATCCAAATCAAGAAATTTTAATTCCTAAAAGTGGCTATAGTTATTACATTACAAAAGATGGTGATACGGTTGATTTAGTTTCCAATCTTTTTAAAATTAGCAGTGAAGATTTAATTAAAAAAAATGGTGTTGTTTATTTAGCTGAAGGACAAGTTTTGGTAAATCCTAAAAATTAAGCTTATAAAATAAGGCTTGAGATCTTTTGTAAATTGACGTCTGGGGGGGGGGTATTTGGTAGAATCATCATAAATAGGTATGGTGATTTTTTCAAAATGAAACAAAAAAGAATTCT
>CANQFE010000036.1 GCA_947598285.1 uncultured Bacilli bacterium | reverse complement strand
ATCCTTCCTAGGTTTTATATTTCTATATTACCATAGAAAGGATTTTAAACTTTACACAAATTTATTTACAGACTCAATTATACAATAGAAAAAGATGATATTGAGCATTAGTTTAATTGCTTATATCATCTTTTTGTTATTTATTCAGAAAATTTTGCTCTACTTAATTGTAAATATTGACCATTTTTAATAGTTACTGTAGCTTTTCCATTAAAATTATCATTATCCACAATATCGTTACTTCCAACTGGACCTGTTAAAACTGCATAATAACCACTGCCTAAACTTTCTAAAGTATAACGACCTGCTTCTATATCAATACCAACTTTATACATTCCACTTTGATTCCAATCGGTTTTTTCATTTAATATTTCATACAATTCTTTAGCACTTTTGACACCTATTTGTTCAAAAGCTGTAACATTTACTAATATTCCTCTAGTAGAAATATCACCTGCTTCATGTACTTTTACATATCCAAAACTATCAAAATTTTCATTATCAATAATATTTCCTGCTTCATCTTCTTCTGAATAATATTGCCCACTGCCAAATCTTATAAATGCATATTCTCCCGCAGGAACATCACCTTTAACATAATCACCTGAGTCAATTACTAATTTACTATCCATCAATGTAGAAAGTTTTAAAACCATTTTTTCTGATTCTGTTAATTCTTTTGGTTTCGTTGAATTTGTGGAACTATTTTCATTATTATTTGTTGTTGAACTTGAATTTGTACCACTATTATTTTTTAGTTCAGTTTGAGCCGGAACAATAGCTATAAATAATACAAGTAAAACAATAGGAACAATAATTTGTAATCCAGTTATCGATTTCTTATTGTTTATAAATTTGCCTATAATATTTCGATATAAAAAAGGAAAACAACTAAACGCTAAAATCAACTCAATAATACCATACCAATTTCCAGAAATTAAATTATTAATACTTCCTATAATTAATAGTCCACCAATAATATATCTCACAATATCAAGAATAACTCTTAATAAATTAGACTTTTTCTCAGAGTTAACTTCTTTACTACAATTTGAACAAAATTTTTGTCCTTCTTCTAATTTTGCTCCACATTTACTACAAAACTTATTTTCCATACTTCCACCTCTCAAAATACTTTCAATAGAATTGTAGCATAATTTTAATTTTATTACAATATATCTTAACAATATTTATCTTATTAATTTTTAGAGGAGTTAAATTATTCCTTATATATCTTTATAATTTTTATATGAATAATATTTAACTTAACAATTCATATTATAAACAGTTAGGAGGGATTATATGACTTCTATGGAATTAGTGGGTTTAAATACAAAATGGTATAGGTATCAACAAGGATTAACTCAAGAAGAATATGCAAATAAAACAAAATTTAAAATGGCTTATATTAGTACTATTGAAAATGGTGATGCTAATTTAACTTGTAAAAACATAGACTTTATTGCCAAATCCTTTGGAATTAAAATTGAGTTATTATTTAATGAAGAAACAGCTATTAAAGCAAAAAAATTACCTGCTAGAGTTGATATGTATAATAAATAATAATCCAACTCTTATATAAAATATTTAATTAACACTGCAAAAAACTCCATATAGGAGTTTTTATATTTTTTAACTATTCGCAATATATTTAGATACATTAATACAATTATCACCAATTTTTATATTTTCTTTTTTGAAATTATCATTTTCAAATATTTCATCAAAAACAAATGCTATGCTAAACCTAGATCTAGTTACAGCAACATAATATTTAGTTTTTGATTTTATTTCTTTATTCTTTACTAAAAAATCTTTAAAAACATTATTTGGATAAATTATAATTCTATCAAAAGTCATACCTTTACATTGTCCAAAATTTAATGAGTTATAGTTATCAGTTGAAGTTTTTATATCATATTTTAAAACTTGAGGATGATAAAAATTATAATATTTTTCTAAATCTTTTTTAGCTATAATATAAATTCCCATATTTTCTGCAACAACATCACAGCCTTGACCAGGTAACATTTTTTGAGTGTCATCTAAAAAAATACTATTAGCAAAATGGCAGATTTCTTCTCCAAATCGTTTTGTATAAAGATTATATTTTAATTGGATTACCTTTTCTTTCTCAAGTTGCTTAAAATATGTAAGGATATTTATTCCAGTTATTCTTTTATTTTTCTTAGTATTATGAGTCGTGTATGTTGATTGTTTATAATCACCAACACATTTAATACTTAATTTCGATTGAAATAATAGATCTAAAATTTTAAAATCTTCTCCTGACAAATCTTGAACTTCATCAATATAAATATCGCTATATATTTCTTCAAGTCTATTAATTACCTTCCCATCAGATTTTTCATTTAAATCAACACATAATTCGCTAGCAAAATTTGACAAAACATCTCCTGATTTATTTATATAATGAGAAATGTTTCCCCTTGCTTTAAAATTTATGTATCCATATTGTTTACTAAAATCAAAACTTCTTATATAATTAATTTTATTAGTAATGAATTTTTGATATGGTTTTATAAATTCAGATAACAAAAACTGATACCAAGTTTTAAAAATAATCCTTTCATGTAAAACTCCAAAATTTTGTTTCATATATGTTTTTTTTAGTGATTCAATTCCTTTATTTGTATAAGTAACTAACAAAATTTTCTTTTGAGAATTATTATTTATTTTATTTACAACTTCTTCACAAATACCCCAAGTTTTACCTGAACCAGCAACAGCAATTTCCACTCTATTATTCAATAGCATCTTCAATATATTGAGGATATTTAATAGTTAATTCACTATCAAAAACTCTCATACTCCATTCAGTTTTATTATTTTCCATAAATGATAATATCTCATCCTTGCTTTTATTTATCATTGAATTATTTCTAGAAATTACTTGTTTGAAATTAGTAAAATCTTCTTTTGTTAAATTAACATTGAGAACTGCTGGCTCCAAAGTATTAAGATTTTCATCTTTCTCATAACATATTTTTATTGTATCTTTACCAATATAACCATCATATTTATCTAAAATATTTTCTTTAATATTTCCATCATTATCTGTAACTATTACTATTTCTTTGTTTACTAACAAAGCTATATCACAATATCTTTTAAATGCTAAAGAATTAACCGAAATAACATCCACTCCATCATTTATTGGCAATTTATGATATTTATCTTTATATGCTCTTTGAATAATTAAATCATCAGCAGGCCCTTCTACTAATATAACTTTATTTGCCAAAATTAATCTTAATGTATCAAACCCAGGTAATTTGGTAAAATATTCTTTTGTTTCATCATTTAGTTTATTTAACGAACTAACATCACCATAATTTACTATTAAAATATTGTCTAAGCCCAATTTATTAACTATAAAACTACTATGACTTGATATAAACAATTGTTTTCCTTTATTATTTTCTTCAATATTAGATACCAACTTATTCATATTGCTATATGATAAATTATTTTCTGGCTCTTCTATTACAATAGTACTAACTCTATCTTTATTATTACTTAAAGCCAACTCAATTTTAATGGAATTTTGCGTGCCAAATCCTACACTTTCAAAAGGTATATTATCTACGGAAATACTCATGTCTTCTTTCCATTTATTTAGATTATTATCTTTTATATTTATAGAAACAACTTTATTATTTATTTTTACATTATCACGCAATTTAGTATTTAAATCTGTAATAGCAGGTAGTGACTTGAAATTTTGTTGGTTTTTTCTATATTCTGATTTTAAATTGACTTGATCTTCTTCTGATAAAAATTCACTAATATTATTATGTATGAAACCACTCACTAAATTTGAATAATCTTTTTTAGAAGTGTCAATCATCAAAAGATTAAATGGAAGATCTCTCAAATGTAAATTATCCCCATTAAAAGATTTAAAATTTATTTTATAATATTCGATAGGTATATCTTTAATTTCTCCATTTAATAGTTGTTCTTTATAAATTGATGCAAACTGTAAATTATCAAATTCGAAAGAAAAGGTTATACCACAACAATCTTCACCCAAAGTATTATTAGTACCCTTATGACAACTATTTAAATTATCTTCTTTACAATATGCTTCTATTATAATCTCAGGAGGAGCAATATAATTTTGAGATTCTATAGACTCTATATATTTATTTCTTATTTCATTATTAAAAAATGATGAATTAATAAGTTTTTCAATATTTATTCCATTTAACTTTCCTGTTGCAACTATACTAATTAACTCCAATATAGTACTTTTTCCAGAATCATTATTGCCAACTAATATATTTATACCATCATTAAAATTAATAATTTTTTCTTTAAACAATTTGTAATTTTGAACTTTTATTTTACTAATAATCATAATGCACCCACACTCATTAATTAAAAATTTACATTTATAGTAATATTTTATCATAAAATAGAAGTTTTTCCGATACATATAAAAAAATTTGTGTTAAAATATTAATAGAGATTGATATTTTATATATCAAATCGTTATGAGCAAAAGTTGTAGATATCTTCCACAATCGCTCCATTTAAAATCGAAGTACGTCAGAAATGATGTACTTTTTATTTTATAAAGTGTTTTCTTTTGTGAAAGGAGGCACTTTTTTTCATGAAAGTAAAATTATTGCAAGAACTAAATCCTAGTCAAAGAACATTAAAAGCTATTAGTTCTACTCATCCATATAAGATACAAATAACTAGTGGAAAAATAAATATATTAGAACCTACTAATATTGAAACTATTATACCAATTAGATATTTACTATTTTATGAAACAAAGATAATTGAGTTCTATGAATATCCTGAAGATCAAGTAAAAGGAAATAATTTTATAAATTATAGAACTAAACAGACTTTTAATAAGAACGAATTAAAAGATTACTTAAGTAATTACTAAACTTTATTCCCTAAATAAGGAATTGACTTCAACTAATTTGAAGTCTATTATAAAAAATTAATAATTATGCTTATTATTTAAAAAGAGAGGTACATATGAATAATAGAGTTGCTATATATGTAAGAGTATCAACTGATGAGCAAAGAGATAATGGATATTCTATTGATTCACAACTTCGTATGTTAAAAGAATATGCTAATAAGAATAACTATAATATAGTTGGAATATACAACGATGCTGGATACTCGGGTAAAAACTTAATGCGACCTGAAATGCAAAGGTTATTAAAAGATATTGAAGATAGTAAAATTGATATTCTTTTAGCTATTAAAACTGATAGATTAACAAGAGATGGATATGATGGTTATTGGTTACTACATCAATGCGATAAATATAATGTTAGAATTGAACTTACTTTAGAACCCTTTGATATATCTACTGCTAATGGTGAAATGATGTTTGGACTTAATTTAGCTTTTGGTCAAAGAGAAAGAAAAGAAATAAGTGCAAGAACTAAGCGAGGACTAGAGCAAATGGCAATTGAACATAAACATCCAAATAAACCACCTTATGGATATACGCGAGATGCAATTACAAAGCATTTAGTAATTGAACCAATAGAAGCTGAAGTTGTTAAAGATATATTTAATATGTCAATTGATGGAATACCTTATAGAAAGATAGCTGAACAAATGAGAAATGAAAATAGATATTTAAAAAGAGGAAAATGGTCAGATTCTAGAGTATGCAAAATACTAGATAATGAAATATATATAGGCACATTTAGATTTGGTAAATATAATCGTAAAAAGGAAGAACAATTAGTAATTGAAAATTATTGCGAACCAATAATTAGTAAAGAAATATGGAATAAATCAAGGAAACAAATAAAAAGAAATTGTCATGAAAACTATGGTAAACATACACATATATTTTCTAATTTAGTTATATGTCCTCATTGCAAGAATATATTAAGTTCTACTTTCTCTCATAAAAAAACAAAAGATGGATATCAAGATTATTATTTTCTAATTTGTAAAAATAAAAATTGTGTTGGTAAAGGATTACATTATAGTTGCGATAGACTTGAAAGAACTTTATCTAAATTATTAAATGAATTAATAATATATATGACTGAAAATCCTGAAAATATTATTAAGCCAAAAGTAGATACTAATAAAGATTTTGAAAATATTGAAAGAGCAATTCAAAAATTAAAAGTGTAAGAAGAAAAATTAATTGAACTTTATTTATCTAGTAGTTTAGATGTTGATACAATTAATAAGAAAAATGAAATGATTAAAAATGAAATATTTGAATTAGAAAAGAAAAAGCAAGATTTAAATTATGAAGAGCCAATAGAAGTAAAAATAGAATTAATTGATAATTTTGGAAATACTAATTTAAATACATATTTAATGAATAAAGAATTACCAATATATCAAAAATGGTTAATGTTAGATCCTGAAACTAAAAAACTAATATTACATAAGTTTATAAGGCAAATAGAAATAAGTCGAGATGAAGAATATTTTATCGATATAACAAATATTAAATTTGAAAAACAATACTTCAATAAAAATGCTGATGAATTTTTAAATGACTTAATGTTGTCTTTAAGAGAAGATTATAAAGGATTTGAATATAAGCAAATTAAAGATATGGAAACATTATTAACTTTATATAAAAACTATAATTCAATTAGTGTAGAAGATTATTTGAACAATACAAATAACATACATGAAGACCATAAAGAAATAATAAATAATCTAGTAGCTAATCAAGGCGTCTTAGTTGCATCAATAATTATAGATAATAAATTTATAGATGAAGTCTTACTTATCCCAAAAATGCCATAATTATTTATGGTATTTTTTTATTAGGATAAGAAGATGGTACCACAACACACATTTTAACTATATAAAATATGTTTTCATAGTGGTACCAAACTTATTTTGTACTTACAAAATTTATCCCAAAGCAAGTGTGTGATAATAGTTTAATTCTTAAAATAATTAGTAATAAATATATCCCAATTTGATGAAATTGACAAAAATAATGGAATGTAGCTACTTCTTATATATCAAATCGAAAAATATTTCTACATCCATGTAAAAATTATCTATATATTCACGAAATACACGTCCTATAAGTATAGATGCAAACATCCTACTAATATAGAATATAATATAGAAATTAATATAGAATATATATCATTTAAACTTTATAAAGCATTTAATCTTATTTAAACATTTTATTTGTATAAAGCATGAATTTAGATATATAAAAAAGTTGGATTTTTCCAACTTCATTATAACGCTTTTTAGAAACACTTAATCATCATTTTCATCATCTATTTGTCTAAAATCTAATTTATAATTATCATCATTAAATTTTTCAAAAACCACACTTTCAATTCCAATTTCAGCAAGTTTCTCATATGTTAATACTTCATTTTCTTCAAGTCTTAGAACTTCCCTTAATAACCATTGTCCAAGTTCACTATTTGGATTAGACATTAATGCTTTTCCGTTATCCTGACATAATTTCATAGACATTTCTTTTCCGTTTGGAAGCAATACATTAAAAGATGTATTTCTATCGGGAAAGAATCCAGCATATTTGTCTCTAATTTCTTTGTTAAAAGGAATATAAACTTCGTCAATGCTTCTGGCTCTGCCACCAGCATTCCATTGGTTTAGGCCACTTTTTGGATAGACTAATTTGACACCATTTTTTTCGGAATATAGTGGTATAATTGCAACTTCATTTTCAGTTATAGTCACTAATGATCCGATACCATTTCGTAACACTTCAAAAGGATTGGTTGCAACTTCAACTGAAACACTATCAAAGTATTCATCTGTATTAAATCTTTTTTGCAATACACTTTTTGAAATATTAAAATTATATTCATGGATTCCATCAGTAAAAATTAAAGACGTATCAGAAGCACTAATTACTTTTATATTTGGAATGTCAATTTTATCCATTTCTTCTTCATAAAAATGAAATCCCTTTTTATTTCTGATAACACAATGATAAATCATTTTTGACAAACCATAAGTTGATAATGTTGATTCAATACGTTCATTTCTTAATTCGGCTATTTTTTTAATTTTATCTAATCCTTGTAAATCTGAATAGGATTTTCTTGCTTTGTTGAACTCAGCAATTTTTTGCCATGTTTTTTTATTACCTTCAGTAAAAGTTTTTATCCCAATACCAATATCTCCTAATTTTGCGTCAGCTGTTACGCATGATCTAGCAAGATTTTCAGCACCAAAGCATTCACAAAAAAGATTTTCAGGAACTCTATAGTCAAGCCATGGATCATCACTTTCACTAAACAATAAAGACAACGCTCCAATTAATTTTAAATTGTTTTTGTAATCTTGAAATTTATTTTTATCATAATTAATTATTTGCATTTTCAGTCTCCTTTATTGCGTCTAATATTTTTTCTGCAACCCTTTTTATTACATTAACTGAGACTGCATTTCCAGCCTGTTTGTAAACCCTAGAATCTACTAGCTCACTTGGAATAATAAAATCATTTGGGAATCCTTGTAACATTAAGCATTCAATAGGCAATAACTTTCTTATTTTATTATAATTAGTATATATTAATGGAACATTGTGTCCACCAGTTCCCATATTAGCCGTTAAAGTTGGACAAACTCCATTTTTATTTTCTCTTACATAAACTCTTCTATATTGATAGATGGTATTATGTTCTTTAATATTTTCATTTAATAGTTTATAACATTTTTTATCTTGTTCATATAAATATTTTTTTGGAACTTCCTTATTCCAATCAACAATAGTCTCAATTGTATTTTTTAAAGGAATCTTTTTTGGCCATTTAAAATTATTATAGTCATTTTCATTAAGAAAGCCTATGATAAATATCCTTTCTCTATTTTGTGGCAAATTACCATACTCACAAGTATTTAAAACCTTTGCTTCCACAAAATAACCATAATGTTCTAAAGTCTCCTTAATAACTTTAAAGGTATTGCCATTATCATGGGTTTTTAAATTTTTAACATTTTCTAAAAATAATATTCTTGGTTTATTATTATTCTCAGTCATTTCTTTTACTAATCTCATTATTTGGAAGAACATATTACCACGATCATCTTCAAAGCCTTTTCTATATCCTGCTATAGAAAAAGGTTGACATGGAAATCCGGCAGATAAAATATCAACTTTAGGTATATCTTTACCATTAATATTGCATATATCATCAACTACTAGTTTAATATCCTTGTGATTTGCATTAAATGTGATAGCACAATATTTATCTATTTCATTTGCCCATATTGGCTGAAATCCGGCATTTTTAAATCCCAAATCTATACCACCAATTCCAGCAAATAAACTTGCCATTTTCAATCGTTTCATAATACACCTCCCTATCTCTAATTACATTATAACATTTATAGTTATTATTTGCAGCAATTTGAGCAAAAATTTTTCTTTTTTATTTTTGACATGTTTTTATTAAAAAAATTTAAAAATTTTATATCTATATCTATATATAAATATATAGATATAAATATAATTTAGCACTCGCAAAAAATAAGTGCTAAAAAAGTATTGACTTTCTAATTTTAAACCTATAAAATGGCAGTAGTTAAGAACTTTCTAAATATTAAAGGAGTGATAAAGATGAAAGAACTAAAACTAAATTTAGAATATTGTCATGGTATAAGTAAATTTGACCATAACTTTGACTTAAACAATGATTATTTAATCTATGCCCCAAATGGAACAATGAAAACTAGTTTTTCAAAAACAATAATGGATTATAAAAATGGCGTTGAGAGTTATGATGTTTATTTTCCTTAAAGAACATCAATTAGAAATATAGAAATTGAGGGCAATAATCAATTAGATGTTAATAACTTGGTTGTTATAGATAGTGATGATTACGAAATTGCAAATGAAAAAATGACATCGTTATTAGTTAATCCATTACTAAAAAAAGAATATGATCAAGTATATTCTTCATTAGAAAAAAATTATAAAGATATAAATAAAAAAATTAAATCGCTTTCAGGAGTTGAATTACAAACGGTTCTATTGGATTTAAACATATCCAGTCTAAATGATATTCAAATAGATTATTTAAACCCCGAAAATGCAAACGAAAAATTTAATGATATTAAATATAATAAACTATTTACAGATGATAATTTAAAAATATTAGAGCAAAAAGATGTTGTTGAGAGTATAGATAATTATATTAAAATCTGCAATGAAATAATTAAAGACAATGACATATTTATAAAAGATGTTTTTGAATTGTATAATTTAAAATCCGTCATTAAAAATTTAGATTCAAATAATTATTTTAAACCAGGTCATTTATTAAAGTTTAAAAGTATTAATGATAAAGAAAAGTTTTATGATTATGATGAGAAATCAATTAAAGATTTAATAACCAATTTAGAAAATCAATTAAGCGTGGATGAAAACATAAAAAAAGCAAATGAAGTTTTGACAGGGAAAATAAAATCGCAAGAATTAAATACTTTGTTATCAAAAAATCAATGGCTTATTCCTATGATTAAAGATTTAAACACATTAAAAATAGAGTACTGGCATTACATATTGAGTAAAAGCGACATTAGAACAGCAATTGAAGATTATGTAAACAACTATAATTCAAACAAAAAGATAATAAAAGAAATTGTTAATAAAACAAATGATTTAGAAAATTTCAAAAAATGGAATAATGCCATAAACGAATTTAATAATAAATTTATAAATATGCCATTTGAATTAGAAGTAAGTAATATAAGTGATATAATACTAAAAAATAGTGCTTGTTCATTAATTTATAAGTTTAAGGATCAAAGAGATGTTAATAATGATGTTGACAAAGATTTATTAAAAGATAATTTAAGCAAGGGTGAAAGAAAAGCATTTAATATACTTAATCTTATATTTGAAATACAATACAGAAAAGAAAATAATATAGAAACAATATTTATTTTAGATGATTTGGCTGATTCGTTCGATTACAAGAATAAGTATGCAATAATAGAATTATTAAAAGAATTGAATGATAACAGCTTGTTTCATCTAATCATCTTAACACATAATTTTGATTTTTATAGAGCTTGTGCAAATAGATTAAGTATAAAAACACTATCAGTTTTAAAGGATGAAAATCAAATAAGCTTAATTGATTTTCATTATAAAAAAAATATATTTGCGTTCTTTAAATCAAAAATTGATGATTCTAAATTTTTTATAGCTTCTATTCCATTTGTAAGGAACATAATAGAAATGTCTAACGGAAATAATGATAATGATTATTTGCTTCTCACAAGTTGTTTGCATTATAAGAAAGATACAGAGTCGATTAGCATTTCGCAAATAAATAACTTATTTAGTAATCACGTTAATACAAATTCAAATATAATAGATTCTAAATATATTGATTTACTTTTTAATATGGCCGATCATATAAATAAAGGAACAACTGAAATAGAACTGCATAATAAATTAATTCTATCAATGGCGATAAGATTATTATTTGAAAAAAAACTATTTAATAAATTTAATAATTGGAATATACTTGATAGTTTTACAAAAGATCAAACGTATGAATTGATTAATTATTGCATTAATAATAATCTACTTACAGATGATGAAAAGAATATATCTGAAAAAGTGAGAATTATGGTATCAGAAAATATTCATGTTAATGCATTTATGTATGAACCAATAATTGATATGAGTGATGATGAATTAATAAATCTGTATGAAATAATAAAAAAAATGTGATATAATTCGTATATCAAAAGAAAACATTTTGACTTACTTTGAATTTATATCGCTCCA
The DNA here is from genome assembly GCA_947598285.1 of uncultured Bacilli bacterium. Taxonomy (GTDB): domain Bacteria; phylum Bacillota_I; class Bacilli_A; order RF39; family UBA660; genus Ventrenecus. Next base: position 1,512 of record CANQFE010000036.1, on the reverse strand, counting down.
TTGAAGAATCTGTTCGAACTTCTCGAACGTTCAAATATATTTCATCTCCAAATAGAGATGATTTTTTATTGCAATAAAAAATCCCCATAGGTCATTTTGATATACTTGTCAAAATTCCTAGGAGATTAATAAAATCTAAGCGATATTAGTTATGAATGCTTTATACCACTTTATAAATTACAAATAATTAAGTTTGTTTGTATTTAAGAAATAGACTATTATTTATAAATCGTTCTGCCAAATGACAGTGTTTATTTAATGTTTTTGTAAATCATATGTATAAAAGACTTCAGGATATCCAACGCCTAATTTAACAAAACTTCCTTCAAATTTGGATAGTTTTCCACCCCATGCTTCATAGACTTTTCTTGCTTTCCTATTATCTTTTAATACACCAATTACATATTGAGTTGCCCCATTTTCAATAGCCCAATCCTCAAATACATTTTTGAATCTAGTTCCTATACCATAGCCTTGAAATCTTGAATCAACATATAATCCAATTAAGTCTGCATATTCATCAAAATGATCATAAGATGATTTAATACTTCCACACATAGTACCAACTATTTCACCATCATATGTAGCAACATATGCAATACTTTTATCATTATTTTGCACTTTATTATTAAAATCCTTAACTTTTTCTTCTAATGTACTTTCTCTATCTATAAATACTTCTTCTGGAAATATATTTTTATATGTATCTCTCCATACTTTAAAGCCAAAAATAAACCATTCTCTAGCATCTTCGGATGTCACTTTTCTTATGTTCAATAATTCTTTATCCATATAAGCACTTCCCTTTTATAATTTTTAAATACTATTTAAATTTGTAAATCATTAAATAGCTTATACCCATTATATCATGAAATTTTTTCAGTTTAACACCGAGTTTTAATCGTCAAAAATACGTGTTATAATAGGAATGTAATAACGAAAATTGATTTTTTTTTGGCTATAGTATGATATGGTGAAAATCAAAAAAATTTAAACTTTTAATAAAATAATGTTACAATCATGTATGAAAGGTGGTAAAAAATGGATATTCAAAAAAAATTAGAATTAATTCAATATTCTGAATATGACTATAAAGGTAAAAAATGGGATGCGATTGAAACAAAAAATTTTTTTGATTTAGCTTTTTGTCAGCTTTTATTGGAAAATACTTTTAAAATAATTAATAGTCAAAAAAATCTACTTACCTATTTTGATTTTCAAGAAATATTTAGTAATTTTGATAACGGAATCACAGATATACAAAGTTTATTATTGAAATTTATGGCAATTAAAGATGTATATGGGGTTGATGGATTATTAAAAAATATGCCATATCATTTGGAAGAATCATTTTTTTCCCAATTATATGCCAACTTAAAAAGTAAAGAGGATCGCACTTTTTGGCTTTCACAAATTGTATTTTGTATAAAAGAACAAGATAAATTACAAGTATACTTTAAGATGTAAATAATTTAATATTTATATCTTATTTTTTTATGTTAAATTATTTAC
>CANQFE010000035.1 GCA_947598285.1 uncultured Bacilli bacterium | reverse complement strand
TATATGTTAAGGTATTTGCTTTATAATCACTATTATTATAAAAAGTTTTTAAACTACTTAATCCAACATTATTTAAAGTTACACTATGTTCTCCTATTGATGTGTCAGCTCCAACTAATTCTACTTCATAGTAGTTACCATCTTTTTTAGTAATATGGTAATCCTTATTCTTATCTTTAATATTCATATTGGCAACGACAACTTCAGCATTTCTATTATTTGTACTTATAAAAGACACAACAGGAGTTTCGCCCGCTTGAATTGCATCCGTGATGGAAGTATCTGTTAAACTAAAATTATAATCTCCACCAATCATAAATTCTTGGCTAAACATTATTTCATTATCAAAATGATTTGCATTATCTTTTTTATTGCTATCTAAATCAAAATCAGTAGCAATTTCAATTAAATAAGTTTGATCTGATTCGAAAGGAATATCTGTAAGTTCAGTAATTTTATCTACTTTTCCATTTTTAATTACTTCATCATTTTGATTATAAATATTGACAGTTCCTTCTATAAAAGTATCATCTTTATCGACTAAATTGAAACTTAAACTTTTCTTCTCATCATCTAAATTAAACATATTAATATAGGGTGCTTCTTTTAAAACTTCTCTAGTTATTTTAAGTTTTGACTTAACAGTTTCACCATTATTTACTAAAACTTCCGTAATTGTTATATCAAATTTACCAGGTTCTTCTGGAGTTTCCATTTTAAGAACATACATACCATTTATGAATGTAACATCATAAAGTTGATTATCAATTTTAACTTGGGTAATTAAAACATCTTTAGGTTCAATTTCTGCACTAAATTTAAGAGTGATTTTACCTTTATTTACATAGTATTCATTCTCCTGATTTTCTTCATGTAAAGTCACTTTCGTATTTTTATTTACATCATCTACAATATCTCCAACATCACCAACATCAACATCCCCATCTCCATTCACATCCCAATCTGATGGGTTTTTTGATGGTTTTTCATTATCAGTATTACCATTATTGTTACTAGTGCTTTCATCAGTAACATTAGATTCATGATTAGAAGAATCATTAGATGTATCAGATGTATTGGTATCTTCCTCATCAGTTTTATGAGTACCCTTCATATCAATTAAATAATCAATGATCTCTTTCGCATCATTATAATCTTTTATTCCATCTTGATTTACATCTTTTTTATGATCTTGAATCAAGACTAAACTTAACATAATTCCAGTTAAAATTACTTCTACTACAAACAAAATATAAAATAATTTTTTGCCTTTTTTATTTTTAAGATATTGAACAAAAGCATAAATAAATGGAAGGAATAAAATAATAAATAAAACACAACAAACAATAAAAATTGGTAAATTACTAAAGACTTTAATATCATCTTCATTATCTTCGGTAATTACGTTTTCTTTATTTGGCGATATAATTTCTCCTTCTTTAGCATCACGAGAAACAAAAACTTTTATAGAGGTAGTAGGAAAATCTACTTTTTTACTTCCATCTGCTGATGAAATATTTGTTAAAGCAATATTTGTATCACCAACATTGGCATCTTCTTTTACCTTAAATTTTACTGTAAGAAAAGACCCCCCCCCCATTGAGATTTGTCCGTTTTTATTAATAATGCCAAACTTATTATTGTTTTCATTAAAAGAAATCATTTGCGTATCTGAAATAGAAAAATTTGATTCATCAATCTTTTGGAAAACGTTGTTATCATATTTTAAAGTTGCAAGCATAGCATATGTTTCAAAATCTTTTGGTAAGCTTGCGCTTAATGTTACTTCATCTCCAATAGTTAAATCTGTTTTATCTACTTTTAACGTTATTTCATTCTCACTAGCATTTACAGTAAATGGTATTAAAATAAATAACATTAAAAGGACTAAAATCAACTGTCTTATTTTTAATTTTTTCATACAACATTTCTCCCCCTCATCTTTAATGCTTTTTATTCTATTATATTATCTCAAATTTTACAATAGTTTTCTACCTTTTTAGGCTGATTTTACATCATAAAAAAGGAAAAATCAAAGATTAATTAATTTACCTTTGCATATTTTAAGAATTGTGAATAGTTTTACATTATTCCAAAATTATATTTTGTATGGTACTTTACGTAATACAACATTTATACTATATTGTCCATCATCTGACAATTGCAAATAAAAAAAAACTTAATCTTTAAGAATAAAGATTAAATGTCACCTTAAAATTTTTTAGGTAGGCATTAGCATGCAAACACGAAACAAAATGCTGCCTTCTTTCATATTATTCATTATAAATTGCACTTCATCAGGAGTTAAATCAAAATCTGATCTATAGAGAATAACTAAAATTTTTATACAAATGAAAAACCGAACAATGGTTACTTCGAAATAGGCTCCAATTGCCTACCCGTTTTACCGATTCTTCGGTTTCTTATAACAATGATAATAGTACAAATAACTCACAAAGTCAAATTGCAACATTACCTACTAATAGTAATATGCAACAAAATCAAAACAATATACAAATTGATAGCAATAGAATATTAAATCCTTTAGAAATATCACAAGTGTTGTATCGGGATTAATTAATGAAATGTTAGAACTTTCATCTAGAACAGTGTCTACTTTTTCAAAACAAATAGCTGATATTCCTTCATCTTGCAAGATAAATTTTTCATGGTTCTAAGTGTATTTCTAAAGTCATACTATTTAAATCAATCAAAGTATCTTTTGGAATACTAAAAGTCACTACTTTACCATATCCATCTAAAGTATATTTTAAATGAATCATATCGCAGAATCGAATCACTTCATTAGTACTCCAACCGGCAATATCTGGCATATGATAATCACTCGCACTAGTTTTCAAGAAAATCTTAGATCCTACAATTACTTTATGATTTTCTTCTGGATATTGTCCAACAACATACTTGCCACTTCCTAAAACAACTGGTACAAGTCCTAAACGTTTAACCTCTTCCACTACAGCTTTTGTCTCTAAAGACATATATTGAGTTGTTTCAATAATTTTATTTTCATCAATATCATTTTCTTCTTTTGTGACATTTACAATATTTGCAATATCCTTAATCGCACTAGCAATAGTAACGGCAATATCTGTACTATTTCCTACATACTTTTGAGTTGCAAAGTAGAAAACATATTCTGGATCCTCATAAGGAAATATACCAATAAAAGACCGAACATAATCATAAGTTCCTGTTAAATATCCTCCTGCTCCCGCTATTTGAGCAGTTCCCGTTTTTCCAGCAATTGTAACATTTGATGGAGCGTAAAGTTTATTATAATCAAAGCCATTATAAACAACATCATACATAAGATTTTTCATTTTTTCAAGAGATTCATGACTCACAACTGTTTTAATTTCTTCTCTTTTTCCTTCTTCAATAATCTTACCATCAGCATTTACAATTTTAGAAACAATATAAGGCCGAACCATTACACCATCATTAGCAAAAATACTCATGGCCTGTAGCATTTGAATCGGAGTCACTAAAATTCCTTGACCAAAAGAAGCATTAGCAAGTTCAGACTCATATGAAAAATCAATTAGTCCACTGCTTTCTCCTGGCAAAGTAATTTTTGTCTTTTTTCCAAAACCACAAGAATCATAAAAATCATTTAACTTAGCCGCGCCTAATTTTAGTCCCAAATTCGTAGCCGCGACATTAGAAGAGTATGCAAATCCTGTATCATAAGTAATAGAACCCCAACCAGTATTATTAAAATCTTTAATTTTTGTTACACCATCACTTAAAGTAATTGTTCCAGATTGATATTGATCCTCTCCATTATAAATACCATTTTCTAAAGCTGCAAGCCAAGAAAAAATTTTCATCGTACTACCTGGCTCATATTGATATCCAACTAAAGGGTTCATATAATTAGATAAATTTTCCAAAGTATTTGGATTAAAATTAGGATAAGAAGCACTGCCAATAATTTCTCCCGTCTTAGCATTCATAACAGAAAAAGTAGCCCAATCAAGTTGTTTATCTTTTGAAAACTTGGATATAGCATTTTCTAACACATTTTGAACATCACTTTGTAAAGTAAGATAAATATCACTTCCTGCCGTAGCATCTTCCGTAATAGGCGTTGAAGTTGGCATTTTATATCCATAAGCATCCTGCTGATATTCCGTATACCCATCGACCCCGCGAAGTTCTTCATCAAAGTACTCCTCAATTCCCATCTCACCAACAATTTTTCCTTCATCATTACTTCTTGCATATCCTAAAATATAAGAAGCCCAAGAAGAGTTAATATATTGTCTTTTTTTAGCTAAAGTAACAAATTCAATTCCTGGTAAATCTAATGCTGTAATCGCCATCTTTTTATCTTCACTAACTCGTCCCCAAACACCTAACTCAACTTGATACAAATCTTGTTGAAAATATTCTAAAAGTTGATTATAACAATTTTGTTTTCCTTCTTCTGTATCTGCTAAAATAGAACACAAGGAAGTAGCCGTTTTTTCTTTTTCAACGACATGTTGAGGATGATTTGGATCAGTTGTTCTGCTTTCACTTAAAATAGCAATCACTTTATAAGAATTAGCATTTTTTGCTAAAGCTTTACCATCAACATCATAAATGACCCCACGACTAGCATACAAAGTTTCTCTCACAGTATTACGATTATCAGCAAATTCCGTTAAATTAATTCCATCAACTCGATCACTTAAAACAACATAAGATAACTTAATAATAATAAGACAGAAAAAAAACCCAACAAGAAACATTGTTAGTTTTATATTTAAATGAAATTTTTGATATCTTATTTTTGCTTTTTTCATGCCGACTCCTTAATGATTAATATTTTTAATATTATCATTATTATAAGACATTCCTTTTTCCGTTGCAACCTCTTGAATTTTATCTAAAGAAGCTAGTTCATCTACCTGCATGGATAAAGATTCATTAATTCCTTCTTGAGTTGTTATTTTAGAACGAATTTGTTCCAAAGTAATATTGGTTTCAGATAAAACAGCCTTAGTAAACACAATTGAAATAGGAAACAAAAAAATGGCAATAGCTAATAACACATATAACATTTTCTCGCCTTTATAGCGTTTCATCGTTCTTACTTTCATAAGATATCCTTTCTATGACTCTTAATTTAGCACTCTTGCTTCTAGTATTTTCTTTTAATTCTTCTTCACTAGGAACAATCGGTTTCTTAGTAATAATTTTAATAGAGGGAAGATATTCCTTTGGAATCACAGGTAACCCTTTTACCATCGGATCAATCTCACTATATTGTTTAAAAATTTTTTTCACCAAACGATCTTCTAAAGAATGAAAAGTGATAACAACAAGTCTTCCATTTTCGCGGAGAAGCTCAATTGCATCAGGCAAAGCTTGTTCAATATCTTTTAATTCTTCATTCACTTCAATCCGAATAGCTTGAAAAATATTTCGTTCTGGATGATTTTGGAAAAAATAATTAGCTCCAACTGCTCTTTTAATACAAAGAACTAAGTCTTGGGTCGTCTTAATTGTTTCTTTTTCCCTTGTTTTAACAATTTCATGAGCAATAAAAGCACTTTTCTTTTCTTCACCATAAAGATAAAAAATACGCTTTAATTCTTCCAAAGAATAAGTATTGACAACCGTCTTAGCAGACTTTGTTTCTCTTTGATCCATTCGCATATCTAATTCTTCATCTCTCATAAAACTAAACCCACGATTTTCATCAAGTTGAGGAGATGAAACGCCTAAATCAAATAAAATTCCGTCAACTTTGTCTATTCCTACTTCTGAAAGACATTCTTTCATTTTTGAAAAACGTTCAGGAAAAATATGATAGTTAGAGCCAATCTTTTTTAGCACACTATCGGAGTAAAAACATGCTTCTTCATCACGATCGAAGGCGAATAATTTTCCCCTTTTTATTCTTTCTAATATAAAACTTGCATCTCCAGCATAACCTAACGTAGCATCGACATAAATTCCATCTTCTTTTAATTGTAAGGCCTCCATAGCCTCTTTTTTTAAGACTGAATAGTGTTTCATAAATTCACATCCGTAAATAGGTTTTCGGCAATATCGCTAAGTTGTTCTTCGTTCGTTTGAAGGAAGTTTTCCCACATGAGTTTATCCCATATTTCAACACGGTCATTCGCGCCGATTAAAACACATTCTTTTGTCAAACCGGCGTGAAGAACCAACGGGGAGGTAATACAAGTTCGACCTTGGCGATCAAACTCGCAAACAGTAGCACCAGAGAAGAAACTTCTAATAAAAGTTCTAGCATCTTTTTTGGTAAAAGGTAGAGTATTTAATTTTTCTACTAGAATTTGCCAATCTTTCATTGAATAGATGTACAAACATTTCTCCAGACCTTTTGCAATCACAAATTGGTCTTTCAAAATTTCTCGAAATTTGGTAGGGATAACAATACGGCCCTTTTCATCAATATTATGATGATATTCACCCATAAACATATTTTATCCCCCACTTTCTTCCACAATTTACCACTGTCTACCATTATATTACTAAAAGAGCTTAAAAAAGTAAAGGGAAAAAAAACAAAAAAAGCAAAAAAAAACAACTTTACAGAAAAGTTGACAAAAAAAGAATTTCTCTATCTCGTAAGAAATTCTACTAAAACAGGTGCTAAAATTACTAATAAAATAATCGGAATAAAGAATAAAACTGAGATAATACTAATTTTTGTTGGCAACTTTCCAATTGCACTCTTCACTTCCAAGAAACGTTTATCTCTTAAAAATTCTAATTGGTTATTTAAAGACTCTTCAATATTATTACCAAAAACACTTGCCTGAACAATATTTAATAAAGCATTATTAATGGTATCACTTGGAATTCGTTCTTTCATATCAGTAATAGCTTCCGGAAAGCTTTTTCCCATTTTCATTTCATTCAAAGACTTCTGAAACTCCTTAGCTAATTCGCTATCAATATTTTTGGCTGTAATTGCTAAAGAAGTTGTTAAATTACGCCCACTTTCCAACGTAAGAGATAAAACTTCAAAAAAGAAAATTGCCTCTTCCTCTAGTTTTTTAGCTCTCTTTTTAATTGGATAATCTAACACAAAATATTCACTTAAATAATGAAACAATACAACACAAATAGGGCCTAAAATATATCCATTTTGATGAAAAATAAGAAAAGCAAAGAAAAGAAATAAACAGCAAAGAAAACGAGCGTTTAATAAATCCTGTGCATCATAATGGCAATAAATGCCTAATAGCTTAATTTTCTTTTCAATTTTTTTGATTGTTTTCTCTAAATAGATTCGTCTTACTAAACTACGATTTTTCATTAAATTTTCACCTCTAATACTTTCTTAATTACCAAAATATATAAAATATAAAGAAGGACCGTAAAGAAAAGAAAGATTCTTCCTAAAAATGTCGTGAAAACCGGTTCAAAATAAAGAGGATTTAAAAGATAAATAACTAAAATAAAGAGAAAAGGTAACACACAAAGAGTTCGAAAAACAAAAATTGATGCACTTGTTAAACTTTCCATTTCCTGTTTTAATTTTTTCTTTTCAAAGAAAGATTTTTCAATTGTTCCAAAAACTTTAACAATATTTCCTCCTGTTTTATTAAGCATCGTTAAAGAACTAGTAATATATTTTGCATCTTCTAATTTAACTCGATGATAAAATCGATCAAAAACCACTTCAATGCTTAAACCATAGGTCATATCAAGATAAATTTTTTTAAACTCATCACTAATAGGCCCCTCTAACTCGTTTTTGACAATTTCTACCGCTTGCATAATATTTCGTCCCGACTTAAAACTGTTATTCATCACAATAATAGCTTTTAATAAATCTTCTTCAACTCGTTTTCTTTTTTCTTGATAAATGAGTTGTAAATAAATATCTGGTAAGAAAAAGCCCAGGAAAAAAGAAATCAAAAGACCCATAAAAGAAAGAGGAACAAGTTGAAACATAGATGAAAAAAGATGCAATAAAGAAGTCAAAAATGCCATCACAAACTTTAATGAAAGATAATCCATTTTAGAAATTTTATCTTTATCTTCAAATTGAATAAATTTTTCATAAGAAGAAGCATATCGATTCAAAACTTGACTTTTTTCCAAACGTCTAGAAAGATGATGAATCATCTTCCATCCTAAATCACATAAAAGATCAAAAAGAGATTTTTCCTTTTCGGTTGTACTTAGTAATGAAAATTTTTCAAATCGTTTTTCCAAACGAATAATTCTCCTTTGTCTTAATAAATAAAAGATAACCCCAAGTAATAACAAAATCGTAATTCCTTGAGTAATCAAAAGAGAAATGGAATAATCTTCCATAAGCATCTTTCCTTTCTATTTATTTTTGTAAATGAAACATCTGATCAATTTCAGTAATCCCGCGAGATGAAATCTTTTGATAAACTTTAGGAACTGTTTCATTAAATAAAATATATTCGCCATCTACTTCCCGATTGGCAGTAAGCCCTTTTTGACGAAAAGCAAAAATTTCTTTTAATTGAATTTCCCCATCTTCAAAATTTTCCAGTTCACAAATTGATGTAATTTTTCTTTTGCCATCACTCATCCGGTCTATATTTACAACCAAATCAATCGCACTTGTAATATATTCACGAATTGCCTTCACCGGAATATCTAACCCACTCATTAACACCATAGTTTCTAAACGATTCAAAGCATCTTTCGCACCATTGGCATGTAAAGTTGTTAAAGAACCCTCATGACCAGTATTCATCGCTTGTAACATATCAAATGCTTCTTTACCACGAACTTCACCAACAATAATTCGATCTGGACGCATCCGAAGAGCATTAATCACTAAATCACGAATCGTAACTTCGCCTTCATTATCATAATTAGTAACTCTTGTTTCCAAAGAAATCACATGTTCTTTATGAAGTTGTAATTCAGCCGCATCTTCTATTGTAATGATTCGTTCATTTTCTGGAACAAAACTACTTAAAATATTTAAAAGAGTTGTTTTTCCTGAACCAGTTCCTCCACAAACAATAATATTACATTTTCCTTTCACTGCTGCTTCTAAAAAAGTAGCCATATAAGGAGTCATTGAACCAATTCGAATCAGATCATCAGCCGTTGTCATTTCACTTTTAAATTTACGAATCGTAATAACTGGCCCTTTTGTAGATAAAGGGGGAATAACAGCATTAATTCTTGAGCCATCTTTTAGTCTTGAATCCACCATTGGATTAGTCGCATCAATCGTTCTTCCCATCGGGCCAATCATTCTTTCAATGGTTCTAACAATGTGTTCATCATTAATAAAAGAGACACTTTCATCTCGAATAATCTGACCATCGATTTCAATATAAATCTCTTTGGGACTATTCACCATAATTTCAGTAATATTTTTATCTTCTAAAAGCTCTGTTAAAGGTCCATATCCATTAATTTCATTATCAATTAAATTATAAAGATGACTTCTTTCTAAATTAGATAAATCATACCCTTCAATTGTCTTATCGATTTCATCATTAATAAATTGATTTAAAAGTTTATCATCTGGAATTTCTTGATCGATCAAGTTTTCAATAATTTTAGTTCGTAATTGATCCAGTAAATTTTTATCAGGAAAGATATCATAGTCAGTGATATGATGACTTGTACTTTTTTTACGCTCAATATTAAAAGCTTCTACTAAACTACTTCGTACCATGTTCACCCTCGCCTCCTAACATATCCACCGCAATTTTCATTAAAGTGGTGTAATCTTTATTAAACACATTAGCAGCTTTTGGTTCTAATGTTACAATTTTGCCATTCATAACATAAGAATCAATATTTTTTAAATAAAATTCATTCGTAAGGAGATAATCAATATTAGCCTTCAAAATATTTTTTATGTCAAATAACGTAAAATATTTTTTAAAAGGGTCTCTCGATTGATTTAATAAAATTTTATAATTTGCTTTCTCTAAATCACGAAAAATTGATAAAATACTTCGCATATTTTTTAAATCCATCGGATCATTTTTCATCACAAATAAGATTTCATCAACAGCATCTAATAACACAAGATTTGTTTCATTCAACTGGTGATTAGTATCAATTAAAACAATATCATAATAATTAAGAGCTTTTTCCAAAGCAATTTCAATATATTTAGAATCTATTTTTGTAGCTTGTCTTGGATCTTTAGGGCTTGGTAAAATATCAATAAAATCATCATAATGAGTAATATAATCATGAAAATCTTTAAAACGATTGTTGTTATAATCATCCACAAAATTATAAATTGTTTTCTCATAAGATTTATTCACTGCCAAATTAATGCAACCACCAGATAAATCCATATCCATAATAAGAACTTTTTTTGAAATGGATTCATAAACTCCTGCTAAACATAAAGTTAGAAATGTTTTTCCAACCCCGCCAGTACCTGAAAACAAACATAAACTTTTTCCTACTTGTTTTTTCACGATTAACCTCTTTTCTCCTCTTTTTTCTTTAAAATAACTTCTCCATCTTTTTTCGTCCCTACACGATAAATTTCAATAGGATAATGCGTAAGAGAGACAAGTTTTCCAAAAAATGATTCCATTTGATAAGAAAGATGAACTTCGATGGTATCATTTTTTTCTTCTATCTCTAATTGATTCGTTGGAACTTCATTTAATTCTAAAAGATTCGTAATTTCTTCTACTTGTTGAGTTTCAAAATATTCTTTAATTCCTTCATCAATCACACTTCTTGCTCTTTGATACTCATTGGTTAAAAGACCTACATCAACAACAATCGCTAGCATAGTTAAAATCACTGGAATTAAAATAACAAATAAAATTAACGTTTGCCCTTTCTTATCCATAAAACACACTTCTTTTCACTGTAATTTCATAAGGATTAGAAAAGATAAAAGAAAGTCCTGGAGTCACAATAGTTACTTTTCTTTTTAAATAAAATGTGATTGTCTCATTATTTTCATTTTGGATTTCTAAACTTAACGCATTCTCATTCAATGAAAGTTCTTGTGAAATATCTTGATAAGATTTTTGATTTTTATACAAATCAATTACATCAGACATTTCACTTTCCAAAGCATTTTGATAATAGATAATTTTACCAATATCAATCACTGCCAATAACATAAAAATAAAGATTGGTAAGATAATCACAAATTCTACCAACGCTTGCCCCTTTTTCGTTCTCATTTGTATCACCCATTATTGTTTCTTTGATTTGCTTCTTCTTGCGTAATGCATTCCGCTTCTCCTGGACTTTTTCCTTCCACATACACTTTATCAATTAAATCACACGAAGTCTTGGTAATGGTGTCTTTAAGATATCCCCCAAAATAAGAGACGATGCTTACAGTGATCACACTAATTAAGGCAATAATCAAAACATACTCAACCAAAGCCTGACCATGTTTATTCATCTTACCACTTCCCTTATACTAAAACCATTATAGCAAAAAAAAAGAACGATAACAATTATTTTTGTATCGTAATAATATTAAATAAGAAAATAATCCAAATTCCCATTGTTAAAGCTGCTTTATAACGATACATCTCATGAGTTGCAACAATTTTATCTGCTAAAGTCATAATCCAACTTTCAACATATTTAGGCATTTTATGACAAACAGGAAACATATGAGTTTCAATCATATTAGCCTGTTTTGAATCAATATCAAAACATTCTTGAGCATTTTTCAAAGCCTCATATTGATGATAACGAAAAACTTCAGATGTTGTATATTTCTCCATATCTTCATTAAAAAAGAAATCGTGAAGTAAAGCTGCTCTTGTCGCCCGTTCATAATCTAATTGCAAAAATTTAGTCATATAATAAGTCATTTTAGCAACTCTTAGTGAATGTTCATAACGACTAATTCCATGGTGTAACTCCATCTTTAATTCCTGAAAACGAGCATGATTAGTAATATCATTAATAATTGCATCAAATTCATAAGTTTCTTTTAAAAAACTCATTCGTCTCACCTCGGACTATCTCATTATAACATATTTTTTTGAAAATGCAAATAGAACCAAGTTCAAAAAATTTGTCTAAAAAATAAATTATTTTTCTTTCATTTGAGCACTTTTTCCTGCAACCATCCCGCTTAACCAAGCAAAACTAAGGTTGTATCCTCCACAATCTCCATCCACATCTAAAAGTTCTCCTGTAAAATAAAGTCCTTTTTTTAAAACAGACTGAAACTGTGAATCTACTTCTTGTAAAGAAACTCCTCCACTAGTAACTTGAGCAGATTCAAAACCTTTTGTATCTAAAATATCAAAAGAAAATTCTTGTAAATAAGTAATCAAAATTTTCTTTCTTTCAACTGAAAGATCTGACCACTTCTCATCTTGTTTAAAATGGCATGTCTTTAAAAAATAATTAGTAAACTGATAAGGAAAGAAACCATCCAAAATTTCTGAAAGAAAAAGAGATCGATCTTGTCGGTCAAAAAAGGAAAAAGGATTTTCTTTTAAAAAAGGCACCAGATTTAATTTTAAAATCATTTTTTTCTGTTCATTTAAACCAATACTAGCATATCTACTTAAATTAAATATACAAATTCCACTAACTCCTAAATCGGTAAATAATAATTCTCCCTCTTCTTCTTTAAAACATTGATTATTTTCCCAAATAGAAGCCCTGACATCCAAACGTATTCCTTTAATCATTGTAAAATTTCCCTTTAAGATAAGTGGAGTTAAAGATGGCACAATAGGTGTGATCGTATGAAAAAGAGATTTTGCCAAAACATATCCTGAACCATTTGAACCAGTTTTGGGATAAGCACAAGACCCAGTTGCTAAAATAACTTGATCAAAAACATATTGATCTTGAATTACAAAATAATTTTCAAAAGACTCTATTTTTGTCACATCAAAATTACAACAAATTTGAACATGTTTTCTTTTAGCTTCTCTTAAAAGAGCTTCTCGAACAGTAATTGCCTGTCCCGATTGAGGATAAAAATAACCATTCTTTATTTTAAAAACAATTCCTAATCTTTGAAAGAATGAAAGAATTTCAGATTGATTTTCATCTGAAAATAAAAAATCTAAATTTTTTTGACTAAACGAATGATAATGCTTAAGTGTTTGATCTTCATTCCACAAATTACACTTACCATTTCCAGTTAGCAAAAGCTTTTTACCACACTGAGCATTTCTTTCAAACAAAGTAACTTCAGTATTTGGTGAAGAAGCATAAATACTAGCAATAAGTCCTGAAGCCCCTCCACCAACAATAGCAATTCTATTTTTCATAATATCACAATACTTTCCATTTTTATTATAAAAATATTTTTTTAAAAGAAAAAGAAAAAGATTATAAATGATACTTTTTCTCAGACTGTTGACAAAAGAAATTTTGAAAACAGTCTTTTTTTAATTCAAAAAATATATTATAATAAAAACGTAA
>CANQFE010000034.1 GCA_947598285.1 uncultured Bacilli bacterium | reverse complement strand
TTTTTATAAACCTATTCTAAAGTTTTTAAGAAAATCTTTTTTTCTTTCTTTTTTAATGGTATAATTTGGATGAAGAATAGGAGTGAGGTGTGTGCAAAATACTAATAATATTGAAACATTAGATATGAATGAACCTGCAACTAACTCTGATTCATCATCTTTCAAGCCAGTAAATAAAGTAATAGATACGCCACTTAATCCACCACCTCCAACAGATATTCCTAAAACTTATTTTAAGCCAATTGAGCAAGTTCAAGATCAAAGAAATGATTTATTATATCAATATCATCTAGAACAAGGAAATATAGCCATTCCTAATGTTCCTGATTTAACAAATGAAGTCAAAGAATTAGAAAAAAAACTACAAAAGAAAAAATTAAATATGCCACCAGGAGTTGTTTTAGTTTTAGTCGTTGTCATTAATCTTGTTTGGTTTTTAGGAGTTCGTTTTTTAATTGTTCCAAAATATGAAGAATATGTAAAACAAAGTGAAGAAATAAAAGAAACCTATGATGATTTAAAAAGAAAAGTGGATGCTTTAGTAGGAGAATAGACAAAGTTCGACAAAATACCAAAAAAGAAGACAAAATCTCCTCTTGCGAAGAAGAAAAATTTTTAATATAGTAAAAACCATCAAGCAAAAAGTTTGTTTGATAAACGATTCTTCATGAGAATGAAACCCTAATAACAACACACAAAACTTTCTTATTTTAAAGGCAAATTTAGTCAAAACACTTCGATAACAAATTCATGAAGAATCAAAAAAGGACAATCGCAAAAGGAATGTTCTTTTTTTACTTGACAATTCCCTAAGGTTTATGATAAAAGACTATTAAGAATACCATTTTCTTTTGAAGTGGAGGGAAAAATGAAAAAAATTACTTTTTTAAAGAATTTAAGAAAAAAATTAGAAAGCTTAGATCCTAATGAAGTCGATGACATTATAAAAGAATATAAAAGTTATATCGAAGAAAAAATGGAATCAGGGATGAAAGAAGAGGATGCTGTTTCATCTTTTGGAGAAGTCGATGAATTAGCTAATGAATTATTGAAAACCTACAAAAGTCCTCATAAAAAAGATTCCTCTGATCCGATTGGTGATTTTTCTAGAAAAGTAATAACAACGATTGAAAATTTTGCTAGTGATTTTAGTAAAAAATCAAATAAAGAAATTATGGAATTTGTAATTGAGCTTGGAGTTTTAATTTTATTCATTATTATTTGTCACTTTCCTGTATCTTTACTAATTAATCTTGGTCGGGATATCTTTAATGTTTTTACTAATCCAATTAACCGAATATTTTTTGCAATTTGGAAATTTGTTTTAGAGTTTACTTATGCAATTGTTTCTATTTTTGTTTTTTTGGTGATTTTTGAAAATCGTTATTTAAAGCCAAAAGAAAAAGTAAAAACAAAACCAAAAGCAAAAAAAGAAGAATTAAAACAAGAGAAAAAGCAATTTCAAATTCACGAAAATTCTATCCGGAATATTGGAGAATGGATTATTAAAATTGGTGTTTTTTTCTTAAAATTTTTCTCTATCTTTCTTTTATTTGGAATTACTTTATACTTAATCGGAATGGGAATTATTTTGTTTCTTTGCTGTTATTTATTAATTCAAGGAGTTACTTACTATGGTATTTATCTTGTTATGCTTTCTTTCTTTTTCCTTGGAATGATTTTCTTTTCACTTTTATTTCGTTTTGTTATTGATAAAAAAATTCAGAAAACGCATTTTTTGGTCGGTTTTCTTCTTTCTATCTTTTTACTCGGATGCGGATGTATTTTAGCAACAATCGAGGTCACTGAAACAGAATTTATTAATGGGGTTCCTAATGACTTAAATACAGAAGTATTAACAGAGGAACTAACGATGACGAAAGATACAATTTTTATTGGTAATATTGCCCATTATAATATTGATAACTCTTTGGAAACGATTCGGGTTTATTATGAATATTATCCTTTAGGAACAACTATGAGTACAGCTGTTCGAAAAAATGGAAATTTTGTTTATTTAAGATGGAATTTACAACGAATTCATATTAGTAAAGAATTATTATTTCATATGATTCATGATTTAAAAGAAAAGAAAGTTTATAATTATTATATCGAACCAACGATTATTATCACAGCAAGTGAAGAAAACATTGCCCAAATAAAAAAGAATCGGCAAACTTATTATTCGAAAGAAAATAATTATACATCCTGTGAATTTGTAAGAACTTATACAATTGAAATGATACGTGATACAAAAGAAGAGCAAGAACAAATTGTAGTTGTTTCTCAGTATTTAGAAGATGATTTAGCAACTTTACATTTAAAAAAAGAATGGGCAGATACATTAGAAGTTGGCAGTACCTATGAATTTACATTTAAAACATATCAACGATATATTGATACAGATATTGAAAGCATCTTTGAAGAAAATGAAATTATATCTATGAAAAAAACAGATAAAGTGGGTATTGAACAACGTCAAGATAATTCCTGCAAAAAATATTATTAAAAAGATGTTTGAAATGTGATATAATAATAAATAGTAAGAGAGGTACTAGTGATATGGAAGCATTTACAGATTTTTTAGCCGCAAATTATTTTTGGTTTTTGGTGATATCCATTTTCTTAGTTTTTGCTTTAATTGGATATTTGGTAGATCAGCAAGAACAAAAAAAAGGAATATCTTTGATTAATAAACCAAAAGAAGAAGAGGTAAATATTGAAGATTTGGCTGCGATGGCTCAAAATAAGTCAATGAATGAAGCTGTATCAGATGCTGTTAAAAATCACTCTTATCCTGATTTACCTCAAATGAATAATCAAAATACAATTATTGATAAAACAAATGAAAGTGGTACCAATACAACAGGTTTTGATGTTTTAACAAAATAAAACATCTTTTTTCTTGCAATTTGAAAAAACTTTTGCTATGTTAAAAAAAAAGGAGAGAACATCATGGATAACATTCATTTGAGTGATGAAGAATTAAAAAGGTTAATGCGAAAAAAAATAGGAAGTGGGACAGATGGAACAGTATATTATTATCAAAATGGCTATCTCATTAAACTTTATCATAACCGAATGGAAAAGTTAATCCAAATGAAATCTGTTCTTCAAGAAGAAATAAAAATTTATCAAAAAGGGGACGAAATTATAAACTTTGATGAAGAACCCATTACTTATTACCAAAATAAAGAAGAAGACATTCGTTTAAGAGCTAAAGAGGCTATTTTTTATGCAATAGAAAGACAAAAGCAAATTAAGAAAAATTTTTTGCCTCAAAGTGCCGTTTATATTGAAAATTATTTTGCTGGTTGTTTACTAAAAAGAGTTTATGGAATTCCAATTCATAAATTGATTGGTCTTTCTTTCAATACAAAACAAAAAATTTGTTTTTCTTTAACAGAAAGTATTAAAGAACTTTTAGAACATAATATTTATCCTATAGATATTAGCAATAGTCCTTTTGTTGATAACTATTATTATAATCAAAAAAAGTTAATAATCCAAAAAGGGCATTCTCATGTTTTTGTAAATCCTTTGACTTTAGAAAGTAAAATTATTGATTTAGAAGGGAAATCAACCCTTTATACAGAAAGAAAAAATCATAAATATGAACAAAAGGTTTTAGAAAATTACTTTATTTTAATTTTAGAATTTTTCTATGATATTGATATGAAAGAATGGGAAAGAGAAGAGGATTTTTATGCTTTTTTAACGGAGCATGGAATCGAAGAGGAATTTGTAAATTTATTTTCTTCTTCAAAATTAAACATAAATGAAATGAATCATTTCATTCGTTCTTTAAAAAAATAAAAAAAGCCCTAAGGCTTTTAATCAAGAGTAGGATTTCCTGGAACTACAGTATCTTCTTTTGAAAAATCAGACTCTTCATTTTCATCTGTTTCATCTTGTTCATTTTCATCTTCATTTTCACTTGTTTTTTCAACGCGATTTACATAAATCGTAAAGGCATCAAATGATTTTGTTAAAGTTCCTGGGGCGACATCTTGATCTAAGATAATTCCATCCATTTCTTCTTCATTAGTTGTGTATTGAATTGTTAAATCAAGATTATGTTGATTTGCAAAAGCTTGGGCATCACTAATTGATTTTCCTTTTAAATTTGGCATAGTGTAGAGTCTTTCACCTGTATAAATTCCTTTTCCAATTACATCAGCTGATTGTTCATAGTCTTCTGAATAATCATAATGGAAAGTTTTTACCGTATCGATGGAAAGTAATCCAAGATTTTCTTTCATAGCTTTGGTAATGGCTTGCATACTTCCTTCATAATAACCTAAACAAGAAGCACCATTCACATCTAAATTATAATAAGATAATTGAGTTTTTTGAATCGTAATGAAATCTTGACCTTGTAATGCATTTGAAAGCATTCCTTTTAAAGATTGATAAAAAGATAAAATTTGGGATGTTTTCATATTTGTCGCGATGTTTTTACTAATCGTATCTAATAGTTTTTGAAAATCACTTAAATTTGAATTATGTAATACTTTTTTGGCAGCTGCTTCGATAATTTGCTGTTGATGACGATTTCTGGCGATATCACTTTCCGTATAACCATGACGATTACGAGCATAAGCTAAAGCTTGTTCGCCATTTAAATGTTGCCATCCGGTATTCATACAAATCATATTAGAGAAATCTCGAAGAGAATCTTGCTCACATAATCTTCCTTCACCCCATGTATGAATATAATAAGAGTAATTAGGCGCTTCGACATCAACATCAATGCCTCCTAAAGCATCTACTAAATCAACAACTCCTCGGAAATTAACTTTCACAAAATAATCAATTTCAATATCAGTTAAATGTTCAATGGTTTGGATTGTCGCGGCTGTTCCTAAAGCTGCAGAAGAATTTATTTTCCCATACCACCGACTTGTTCCACTAGCATTATAAATAGGAACATACATATCTCTTGGAATACTAAAAATAGTCGCGGTTAAAGTTTTAGGATTAAAAGTAACTAAAATTAATGTATCACCATTAAAAGCTGCATTAGCATCTAGTCCATTAGTTGACTCCGAATCAACTCCTAAAACTAATACGGTAAATGGTTCAGTAAGACTTTTGGTCGTCGCCAGAAGTTCACTTTCTTCTGTTTTCATTTGTTTTGAATATTCTTTCACGACTTTCGTTTCACTAGCAAGATTTAAATAAGGTTCTTCGCCGCCATATAAAGTAATGTAATCTTTGGTAATAAAAATAGCATCTAATGTTTTATTATACAATTCACTTAATAATTCTTCATAACTATTTCGATATTCAATTTCATTTGGTATATTTTCTTTTTTTATCCATTCCATCGGAAGAATGTAACCACTTCGATCTTCTTCATTAGTAATCATACCAATTTTACTCTCTTGAGAAAACTCAGTATCCTTTAAAGTTAGAATTACTGTTGTATAAGTAGAAGTATCACTACTAGAAATACTATCTAATTTTTGATAAAGAGTATTGATTGTATAAGATGCAAAAAGGAAAATACAACTAAAAATGAGAGCTAAAAGGGTAAGAAGGACAAAAGCCATTTTTTTCTTTTGAATCATTTTTCTTAAAGAAACAATCAAATAAACAATTCCAAAAAGACCAAATAAAACTAAAACAATAATCCGTATTAACGTTTCAATGCCAACTAGACTTAGTAAACTTTTTAAAAAAATAGCATAAGTAATACTATAAATGATTAACGTAAAAAGAAAAGATAGCAGCATGGTAAGAGGCGCCTTTCTTAATTTTAAAAAAAATGATTTCATAATGAATCCCTTTCTAATTTCTTTTCATACGATTAGATTATAACTTAAATTTTAGAAAATCTCAATATTTGATAGTTTTTTTACATACTTTTTTTCTGCTATCTTTAAAAAAGATGGAATATTTGGTATAATGGGGTCGATAAATGGAGGCGATTTTAATGAGAAAAATGAAAATGTTTTTTCCAATCGTAATTTTTGGTATCGTTTTCTTTTGTTTTCTCTTAAATGCTCAAGCCTTAATGTATGGTTACATTACGGGTGGAGATGTCCGATTAAGAGCCTCTTCTAATACTTCTTCTACTGTTTTAAAATATTTAGATGTTGGTGATGTTGTCACTTTAGAAAATACTTCTTTAATTAGTGGGACCGGTTGTAGTGAAGGTTGGTATCGGGTAAAATCTGGTTCAAGTGAAGGCTACATTTGTTCTAAGTATGTTAGTTTAACCAGTACCTATGTTGCATCTTACCAAAGACCATGGACTAGTCCTAAAAAAGCAATTTTAGGAGGAGCAGAGTTTATTTCTGAAGGATATATCTCAGCAGGTCAGTTTACAAGTTATTTAAAAAAATTTAACGTCAACCCAAATAGTAAATATTCTGTAAATAATCATCAATATATGGCTAATTTATCTGCTCCTTGTAGTGAAGCTTATAATACTTATCGTTCTTATCGAGATAATGGGTTATTAACATTACCTCTTCATTTTACAATTCCTATTTTTAATAATATGCCTGAAACTACCAAACATCCTACGGATAGCAGTCCTAAAACAAATAATACAGCCGCGACTGATGCTGCTTTTGAATCTTTATTATCTAAAGAAGAGTTTCCGGAATCTTATAAAGGATGGTTAAGAGATCTTCATAAATTACATCCGAATTGGACTTTTTCTTCTTTAAAAACAAATCTTGATTTTAATAGTACAGCTCTTATTCAGCAAGCTGTTGGTTCAATTGAAAAAAGTAGTTGTCCTTCATGCGTTGATAAAAGAAATCAAAGAACAGAAGGAAATTGGTATATTGCTAATATTGAAACAGTAGAATATTTTCTAGATCCTAGAAACTTTTTAGATGAAGATAGCATTTTAATGTTTGAAGACTTAAGTTACAATGAACATCAAACAGAAGCGGTTGTAAAAAGTGTCCTTGCTGGAACATTTATGAGTGGTACGGATAGCATTGACCATTTATCTTATTCAAGTATTTTTATGGAAGCTGGTAAAACTTATAATGTAAGTCCTGTTTATCTTGCTGCTTTATCAAAACAAGAAGTAGGAGCGAATGGCGGGACCGCGACAAGTGGAAATCGATTTACTTATGAAGGAATTACTTACGAAGGCTTTTACAATTTTTATAATATTGGGGCAAATTCTAGCGCCTCTAATCCAGTTTTAAAAGGTTTAGTATATGCATCAGCTGGAGCAGGAGTGAATTCGGAAGGAGTTTATGTTGGCAATATAACACAAAGTAGTACTCCTAATCCAAAAGAAGAAAATCAAGGTGCAGTTCAAGTCGCGACTCAATTATCCCAAATGGGTTTAAATGAAAAAGATAAGTTTATTACAAATATTACATTAGGTTCAACGCCAAGTACTTTAAAAAGTAAGTTATCTGGTAGCAGCGTAAGTTTTTATAAAGAAAATGGTTCACCATTAGGAGATACTGAAAAAATTACAACTGGAACAAAAATAGTGTTTGCTTCTGGTGCCTCTTACAGTGCAGTAATCTATGGTGATTTAAATGGTGATGGAAATATTAATTCGGCTGATTTATTAAAAATGAGACAATATTTACTTGGTCAAATTAAACTTCAAGATGCTTATTTTGAATCTGCAAAAGTTGCTAATTTGAGTACGGTAAATTCAGCTGATTTATTACGTTTAAGACAATATTTATTAGGCATTAAAAATATTAATCAAGCATAGAAAGGAAAATTTATGAAAAAATTATTCTTTGCCATTCTTAGTATGAGTGTGGGACTTCTTATTGTTCATGCTGCCCCAACACAAAGCTTTTATACGAGTTCAAAATATGTGGAGTCCGGTTCCAGTGTCACCGCGACTCTTCGTTTAAATAATGTTGCTTCTTGGAGTGTTCATATTAATAGTTCTGGAGCAACAAGCGGATGTAGTAGTACATTTGCTGATGCAACAGCTAATGGTCAAAATACGACCAAATATTTAACCGTAACTTGTCGGGCAACTTCAACTGGACAAATTGGTTTTACGGTAACAGGAGATGCTACTAGTTCTGATGGGGCGACAATTAATGTTTCAGGAAGTGCTACTGTTACAGTAACTCCTCCCCGAGAAAAAGATACAAATAATTATTTAAAATCGATTGGGGTGACTGGGTATGAACTGACTCCTGAGTTTTCTAAAGAGACGTTAGAATATTCTGTGACTGTTCCAAATACTGTCGAAAAGGTAACACTAACAGCTGAAGCTGAATCAACCTATGCAAACGTGACTGGAATTGGTGAAGTAGAAATTGTTGAAGGAGCAAACTCTTTTGAAATAAAAGTCATGAGTGAAACAGGCGTAGAACGAATTTATAAAATTATTGTCAATGTGGAAGATGAAAATCCTATTCATGTGACAATTGATAATGAAAATTATACCATTATGAAAAATATTAAAACGTTAGAAACACCACGAATGTATGAATCAACTACAGTTACAATGAATGAATTAGAAATACCAGCTTATTACTCCGAAATATCAAAATTTACTTTAGTTGGAGTAAAAGATAATAAAGGTGATGCTCTCTTTGCTATTTATGATAAAACAAAGAATACTTATTCATTATATAATGAAAATGAATCATCTCAAATTACCCTTTATTTAAAACCATTAACGGAAGAATTAAAGGGATATCATAAAACTAAAATGACTATAAATAATCAAACTCAAGAAGTTTATCTTTCTGATAATAACGATGATGTTGTTGTCGTTTATGGAATGAATATCGAAACAGGTGAATCAGATTATTATTTTTATGATAAAGAAAATAAAACATTTTTAAAATATCAAGATAACTCTAAAGTGTATGAAGAACAACTAGAAAATTATAAAATGTTAATATTAGTCTTTGCTGGCGTTGCTATTTTATTCTTTTTCATTAGTTTGATTCTACTGGTAAGAAAACCAAAATATAAAAAACAAGTAAAAAAAGAAGTGAAAGAAGAACCTAAAATAAAACAAATCAAAACAACAGAATTAAAAAAGGAAAAGAAAAAGAAAAACAAAAAAGAAGAACAAAAAGAAAAAGAAAGTCCAAAAGAAGTTCCTAAAGATTCCCAAGAAAAACCTTCCCCAAAAAAGAAAAAATCAAAAGAAGATGCATTGGAACAAGTTTCTCAAGCTGCCAAAATGATTGAAGATTATGAAAAAACAATGCGTTTAAGTAAAAAAGAATTAGAAGCCAAAAAAGAAGAAATGAAAACAGAAGAAACAATGTATGATATCTTAGGAGACGATAAAAAGAAGAAAAAATAAATATTTGTAAACCTCATTAATAGAAATGGGGTTTTTCTTTTTAAAATATATTTTTCCCAAATACCAAAAGAAAAAAAATTGATTACTATAGATTATTTTTAAAATATTTGCTATAATGAACAAGACAAAGAATAAAGGATGTGGTAAAATGTCACTTGCGATGATATGGTCATTGTTTACAAAAGTTTTAGATATATGTATTGTATGGGCATTATTTTATTTTATTTTAAAAAATATTCGAAATAATGTGAAAATGGTATTAATAGTAAAAGGTGTTTTACTAGTAATTTTAATTGAAATATTAAGTAAAATATTAAATTTATATACAGTAGGCCTTTTATTAGAATATGTTGTTGAATGGGGACCTTTAGCAATTATTGTCATCTTTCAACCAGAAATTAGAAATATGTTAGAAAGTATAGGTAGAACGCAGCTTCTTGGTCGTCATAAAGTGTTAACTGGTGATGAACGAGAAAAAATGGTTAGCGAAATTATGAAATCTATTGAATACTTAAAAAGAAATCGAATTGGAGCCTTAATGGTCATTGAAAGAGATGTTTCTTTGCAAGAATATATTGGCCGTGCGACAAAAATATATGCTGATATTTCGAATATGCTATTAAGTAATATTTTTTATCCAAATAGTCCTTTACATGATGGAGGAATCATTATTCAAGGAGATCGAATTACTTGTGCCGGTGCAGTTTTTCGAACTAGTATGAATCCAACCATTAGTAAACGGCTTGGAACTCGACATCGTGCTGCCCTTGGAATTGCGGAAGAATCGGATGCTCTTGCTCTTGTAGTATCAGAAGAAACCGGACGAATTAGTATTGCCTGTGATGGAGAACTTCATTATAATTTGACTTTAGATGATTTTCGAATGATGCTTATAGATGAATTAAAACCAAAGACTGAAGTATTCTATGATTCTGATACAGAAACAGAAGAAAGTGAGGATGTAAATGAATAAATTACTAAAGCTCTTCAAAAAATTATATCAATGGCTGGATCGTAATTTTATTACCCCAATTTCAAGAGGACTATATTTCCTTTTTGAAAAGTTTAAAAACAATCCGATTCATGTAGAAAAGTTTTTAAATCGACCTTTAGTTTTGGTTTATATTTCCTTGGGACTTGCCGTGATTGTTTTCCTATTAGTAGATTCTCAAGTCATTAATTTAGTGGAAACAGAAGCTGAGATTTTAGCGAATGAGCCAGTAAATGTGATTTATAATAAAGAAAATTATGTTGTAGAAGGTCTAGTAGATAGTGTTGATATTATTTTAACAGGAAGAAAAAGTGCTTTATATTTAGCCAAACAATTAGGAGAACATGAAGTTGTATTAGATTTATCTGATTATGAAGCAAGTGATACTCCAAGAAAGGTGAGTTTAACTTACAATCAAACAGTTGGTAATATTAATTATAAATTAGATCCTGCTTATGTTAGTGTCGTAATTAAGAAAAAAGAAAGTGAAGAACATAGTATTTCTTATGAGTTATTAAATGAAAATAAATTAAATGAAAAATTTTCTGTATCGAGTGTTTCTTTAGATCAAACAACTGTTATCGCGAAAGGTTCTAGAGATGCTTTAGATAAAATAGCTACCGTAAAAGCATTAATCGATTTAAGTAATTCAAAATTTACGGAAGCAATCACTTATAATATTGATAATTTGCCTTTAGTCGCATATGATAAAGATGGTAAAGTCATAGAAAACGTTGAAATGGTTCCTAATACCGTGAGTGGTAGTATTTCCTTTAGTACTTATAAAGCAACCGTTCCAATCGTTGTATCAACAACTGGTTCTTTAGTTGCTGGAAAATCTATTTCATCAATTACCATTAATGGTAAAACAGATTATACTGTGGATATTTATGGTGAAAAATCTGAAATTGAAAATATCAAAAGTGTTCCTGTTACCATTGATATTAATGGCAAAGGATCTGGAGGTGCTCTAACTCAACAAGTAACAATTCGCAAACCAAATGGTGTTCGTTCTATTAGTGAATCAGATGTTAAAATTGTTGTTACATTTGGTGATGAAAAACAAAAAACTTTAAATATTTCAAATATTCGGGCGATTAATTTAGGTAGTGGCTTAACTGTAAATAGAACAGATGAAACTCCAATTTCAGTTCAAGTAAAAGGAGTTCAGTCAGTGATTGATGCGATTACGGAAGAAAATATCTCAGCTTATATTGACTTAGCAAACTTTGCTGCTGGAACTTATGATGTTGATATTCATGTTGATGCAACAGATCCTCGAGTTTCTTATGTCGTGGCAAGTAAAGTCCATATTGTAATTACTAATTCATAAAGAAAAAAGTAGTTTATATAGCTACTTTTTTTACAATAAGAAAGGAATGATGATTGATGGAAAAAGACTACTTAATTGCTAAAAATGCCAAAAAAGAATCAATCGTATCAATTGCTCAAAAAATTGGCTTATCGAAAGAAGAGATTGAGTGTTATAAAGATGATAAAGCCAAAATAAAAGCCAAATTAGATTTTTCTAAAAAAAGCAAAATAATATTGGTGACAAGTATCAATCCTACTCCTTATGGTGAAGGAAAAACAACCGTGGCTATTGGTTTACAAGATGCTTTAAGAAAAATGAAAATAAATTCATTACTAACTTTAAGAGAACCCTCTTTAGGCCCTGTTTTTGGGATAAAAGGAGGAGCGACCGGAGGAGGATATGCCCAAGTAATCCCAATGGATGAAATAAATTTACATTTTACTGGTGATTTTCATGCAATAACGACTGCCAATAATTTAATCTCGGCAATGATCGATAATTCTCTTTTTCAAGGAAATCCCTTAGAATTAAATCAAGAGAAAATTTATTTTACGAGAACAATTGATATGAATGATCGAGCTTTAAGAAATATTACTGTTAATAATGGTTTAAACAAAATAGAAAGAAAAGAAAGTTTTACCATTACTGCAGCTAGTGAAGTAATGAGTACTTTATGTATGGCAAGTGATTTAGAAGATTTAAGAACTCGTTTAGATAAAATTATAATTGGTAAAAATATACATGATGAATTTGTCTATGTAAAAGATTTAGGCATTACTGGTTCGCTATTAGCAATTTTAAAGGACGCAATAAAACCTAACTTAGTCCAAACATTGGAGAATAATCCCGTATTAATCCATGGAGGCCCTTTTGCCAATATTGCGCCAGGATGTAATTCAGTAATAGCATTAAAAACAGCTTCCTCTTTAGCATCTTATGTCATTACTGAAGCTGGATTTGGGTTTGATTTAGGAGGATTTAAATTTTTAGATATTGTTGCTCGTCAAAATAATTTTTCACTTGGAGGAGTTGTTTTAGTTTTAACAATCAAAGCAATCAAACACCACGCGAATGATGAATCTTTAAGTGAAATAGAAAAACTTCAGTTGGGATTTCAAAATGTAGAAGCTCATATAGAAAATTTAAATCAACTTAATGTCCCTTTTGTAGTGACTTTAAATCATTACGATACAGATACACAAGAAGAGATAGAAGAGTTACAAAAATTACTAAAGCCTTTTCATCAAAAATTAGTTATCAACGATGTTTATCAAAAAGGAGGAAAAGGCGCTTTAAAACTAGCTGAAGAAGTATTAGAATTAAAAGAAAAACCAATTCATTATCTTTATGATTTAGAAGATTCATTGACTATTAAAATAGATAAAGTTTGTAAAAAATTATTTCATGCAAAAAATGTTTTCTATAGTGAACTTGCTAAAGAAAAAATAAAAGAAACAGAAAAATTAGAACCAATGCCGATCTGTATTGCTAAAACTCAATATTCAATTAGTGATGATGCCAAAAAATTAGGAAATCCAAAAGATTATACAATTACAGTAAAAGATATTCGCATTTTTTATGGAGCAGGGTTTATTACAGTATATTTAGGAAACATCATGACCATGCCTGGCTTATCCAAAAGTCCTTCGGCATTAAATATTGATGTGAAAGAAGAAGAAATTATCAACATTTTTTAGCTTATTTAAGATTTTTTGGATTGCCAAAAGCAGGAAAAAGTGATAAAGTGTATATAGATGAAGGAAACTTCATAAAATAAAAAAGGAAGGCATTCGTGTTTGCATGCTAATGCCTACCTAATATTTAGATGGACATTTAATCTTTAAGAATAAAGATTAAGTGCCTTTTTTTATTTGGAAATTGTCCAAATAATGGACAAGATACAAATCGTTATGAAAAAGATAATCAAGGTGATATATTTCATAAGTTGTAGAATAAAAAATCTTTTACTCATAAGAACCACTCCCTTCTAAAAAGATAAGAAGTGGTAGGCACTAGCCACGAATGACTTCCTTAAAATAATCATAACATACATAAGAAAAATAAATCAATAGTAAAATAATAATTGCCAACATGTCAATTGACTTCTGGGGGGGGGGTAATTGATAAAATCATCATAAATAGGTATGGTGATTTTTTAAATGAAATTACAAAAGTTTAAAGAAAAAAATAACAAACAAAAAATT
>CANQFE010000033.1 GCA_947598285.1 uncultured Bacilli bacterium | reverse complement strand
TATTTTAATTGAAGAGTTTATACATTATCTTGTTTTTAAAGGACAAAATCCTTTGTATGTGACGATAGCCTAGTGGACACACCCAATCCCATCCCGAACTTGGAAGTTAAGCACTAGTACGCCGACGATAGTGTAAGCGAAAATAGGTAGTTGCATACTTTTTTTTTGCCATAAAATACGATATACTATGTTAACAGGAGGAAGACTATGCTAAACGAGTTAATACATGTTTTTTTTCTAGAAGAGTTATCTTATTGTAATGAAGAAACATATTGGATAGATCAAAGCTTATATTCAATTCCTTTAATTTTAAAAAAAATGTTTTACTGTAATCCTCCAGTTTTATCAGTGATATCTTTTTTTCAATTTTTTCAATCTTTAGATTGTGAAAAACAATATAGATGTTTATCCCATCCAGCAACTCTTTATTTTTTAAAAGAATTAGATCGGCATAAAATTGTCAAAATTACGCGAATCATTCCTCAAAGTAAATATAATTTAAAAGATCATTATAATGAATTTGGTTATCATGTACAAGACAAAATATCGCCTTGTTATCAAATCACTTTTGTGAAATTACGATCTTTTCAAAAACAGGATCAATCTTTATTAATTTCTTTTTTAAAAATATTAAAACTAGATCTTAATTTATTTCAGATAAGTAGTAAGCATATGAATTTGCAAATGACTGTGAAGAAAAACTTTTTTGTATCAAATTTATTGTCGGGAAAAATTCAAAAAGAAATAAGGGATAAAGAGAGCTATGAAAAAGAATTAATTCATGATTATGTGAAAGAAAATATAATACGTCTGAAATGTTTTGTAAAAAAAAGATAGGAATTGTATTGAATTATTTTGCTTTTTTTCTAAGAAATCAAAATAAAATGTAAAGTTCTGTCTGTTTTTTTTGTAGGAGTTGCATAGCTAACGAAATCTATGCTAAACTAATTTTAGGTGAGATATATATGGATTTTAAATTTACATCAAGAAGTGAAACGGACACTCTTTTGCTAGCCCAAAATATAGAAAGTGAAAAATTTCCGAATATGGTCATTTGTTTAAATGGGGAGTTAGGAACTGGTAAAACTGTTTTTGTAAAAGGTTTTGCTCAAGCATTAGGAATTCAAGAAACAATCACATCTCCTACTTTTAATATAGTAAAAGAATATACGTCTGGAGAACTTCCATTATATCATATGGATGTATATCGTTTAGAAGAAAAAAAAGATACGATTGGAATTTCTGATTATTTTTTAAAAGGGGGCGTGACAATCATTGAATGGGGCGATTTGTTAACTGATTTACCTGATGAAAGGCTTGATTTAGAATTTCGCTTTGTAGATGAGAACACAAGGGTTATTATATTTAAACCATATGGAAAATTATATGAAGATTTATGTAATTCAGTCCTTTAATAATTAAAGGATTTTTCATTTGACAAAAAGAAAAAAAATCACTATACTATTCAAAGTAACTGAAAATAGGAGGCTTTATGAATACATTATATATTGATACCCATGACAAGAAAATTGTTTTTGCGTACTATCAAAATGAGAAACTAATAAGAAAAAAAGAAAGAGAAGAAAATCAAGATCATAGTCGTATATGTATCTCTACTTTAGAAGAGTTTTTAAAAGAAATCAAAAAAACAATTCAAGATATTCAAGATATTGTTGTTGTCTCTGGGCCAGGCTTATTTACGGGAGTTAGATTAGGTGTGACAATTGCAAAAACGTTAGCATATACTTTAAATATTCCCATTCGGTCTTTAACTAGTCTGGAATGCTTTTTGCCAGTAAAAGAAGAAGTTAAATATTTAGCAATGAAAGAAAAAAACGGTTATTTTCTAGGAAAACTAAATTATAACAGAACTCAAATTGAAGAGTATCAATATATAACAAAAGAAGAATATCAAAAACAAACCAATTGTATCGAAAAAGAAGAAATAAACTATGAGGAATTGATTCACTTTGCTCATCAAAAAGAACCATTGAATCCTCATCAAGTAAATCCATTTTATGTAAAAAAAATAGAGGTAGAAGAATGATAAGAGAAATACAAGAAAAAGATTTTGAAAAAGTTTATGAATTAGGTCTTCTTCTTCATGAGAACTTTAAAACAACTTATAATCTAAAAGAATTAACATCAAAAGATTATTTTCATTGTTTAGTTTATGAAGAAAAGAATCAAATTATTGGTTTTTTGGTATATACTGATCTAAGCGAAATTGTTGATTTAGTTGATTTAATTGTTGAGCCAAAACATCGAAAGAAAAAAGTCGCTTCAAATTTAATAGATACTATGATTACTAATTTAAAACCAACAGATAAAATTTATTTAGAAGTGGCTGTGGATAACCATATAGCGATTGATTTATATCAAAAATTCGGATTTGAAGTCATTCATACAAGAGAAAAATATTATGGTGAAAAAGATGCTTATGTTATGGAAAGAAGGATCACTGAATGAAAGATGTTCGAATTTTAGCGATTGAAACATCTTGCGATGAAACATCTATGGCAATTGTAAAAAATGGCAAAGAAGTAGAAAGCTTAACGATTTTAACCCAGATGGATACTCATGCTAATTTTGGTGGAGTAGTTCCTGAAATAGCAAGTCGTATGCATACAGAAAATATCACAATGGTACTAGATGAAACATTAAGAAAAGCTCATGCTAAAATAGAAGACTTGGATGCCATAGCGGTTACTTATGCACCTGGTTTATTAGGAAGCTTATTAGTTGGCGTGGAATGTGCAAAAACACTTTCCCTCGTTTATAAAAAACCGCTTATTGCTGTGAATCATACCATGGGCCATATTTACGCCAATAATATTGAAAGTGATATTGTCTATCCAACTTTAGCTTTAATTGTAAGCGGTGGTCACACTGATTTACTTATATTAAAAAGTGAAACAGAAATGGAATCTTTAGGAAGCACAATTGATGACTCAATCGGAGAGGTATATGATAAAGTAGCAAGAGTTCTTGGTATGCCTTATCCAGGCGGTCCTCAAATAGAGAAAGCTTCATTAAAAGGAGAAGATACTTATGAACTTCCGCATCCAATGCAAGAAGAAGGATATAATTTCAGTTTTAGTGGATTAAAAAGTTATATTATTAATTTAGTTCATAACGAACGTCAAAGAAAAAATGAAATTCGAATCAATGATTTAGCAAAATCTTTTCAAATTGTCGCAGTAGATGAATTAACAAGAAAAGTAAAGTATGCCTTACAAAAAACTGGAATTAAAAATTTTATTTTAGCTGGAGGAGTTTCGGCTAATAAATATTTAAGAAGTGAAATGGCTAAATTATGCGATGAAATGAATGTTTCTTTTCATGTACCAAATATGATATATTGTACAGATAATGCGGCTATGATTGGATGTGCTGCTTATCCTCTTTATCAAGCCAAAAAGTTTTCAGACTTTACTTTAAATGCCAAGAGCAGTGAAGATATCAAATCATATATAGAAAAAGAATTAAAATAGTCACAAAACTATTTTTTTTAAAAGCTTCTAAATTATTGTATAATAATTTTAGGAGAGTGAAATAAAATGATCAAAAAAATAATTTTAATTTTACTTACTATGCAATTATGGATTACTGGTTGTGATAGAAAAGTAACAGAAAAGTATGATGGTGATACTGCTAATTCGGTATCAATGATTATAAAAAATTTAAGTGCTACTTCAGCAACAGTTGTGATTAAGGATTTAAGTGGAAATAAAAATGCTTATGCAGAAGACTTTGCAATTTATAGAAAAATAAATGGAGAATGGTATCAATTAGAGTCGAAAGGTACAAATATAGTTGAACCAAGATTATATTTTGCAGATGAAAATAATACCTTAGAATTTCATCAAAATTGGAATAATTTATATGGAACTCTTTCTAGTGGGGAATATAAACTAGTAAAAAGTATGGAATATCAAGATGAACGTTATTATTTTTCGGCAGATTTCACTATTTAATAAGGAGAAATAACAAAGACTATCTAATATATAAATCATATCTGTTTTTAAGTTTTCATCTTGTCAAAAGCAGGAAAAAGTGATAAAGTGTATATAGATGAAGGAAACTTCATAAAATAAAAAAAGGATACGTTTGATTTGTGAGAAATCAAATGCTTCCCAAATTATGTTGGTGCATCTGAAATCAACAAAAGTTGAAATCAGATGCTATTTTTATTTAAAAATTAGTATAAAGACTAATATAAATAAAAGAATTATTATAATAAAAAAAGAAATTTCTCTTTTTGTCATACATATTCCCCCTTCCTATTATTAAAAATAAAAAGAAGGGAAGCATCTGATTCATTCAAACGTATCTATAATTATAATAACATACATAGGAAAAATAAATCAATAGTAAAATAATAATTACCAACATGTCTATTGACTTCTGGGGGGGGGGTATTTGATAGAATCATCATAAATAGGTATGGTGATTTTTTCAAATGAAATTACAGAAATTTAAAGAAAACAATAGAAATCAAAAAAATATCATAATCTTTACCATAGCTTGTGTATTATTAATCACAGGAGTTTTCTTATATAAAACGTTTGCAACTTTTCAAGTAGTAGAAAATGAAGATCTTATCAATGGAGATGTAAGTGATCCCGGAGATATTTATTTTGTATTCTATAAAGATAATCAATTAACCAAAGAAATGCCTCAAAAAGGAACAGGATATGCTTATGATTATGAAAAAAGTCATTGTGAAGTTCCAGGAAAAGAAGAAAGTAAAGCAGTACCATACTTTGATAGTATTGATTGGAGTGTAACAGTAAGAGGAATGACAGAAAGACCAACCAAATGTACAATCTATTTTTATAAAGGATATCAAGAAGATATATTAAAAGGATCAGACCCAGTGTTAGAAAGACCATTAGTACCAGTACATATCGATGAGAAAGGAAAGGTCACTAAAGCAGACCCAAGTCAAAAATGGTATGATTATGAACAAAAAGAATGGGCGAATGCAGTGATATTAGTAGATGAAACAAAGCAATATGAAGTAGATCAAGAAATCGAAGAAAAGGATATTGAAAGTTATTTTGTATGGATCCCAAGATATCGATATCAATTAAAAGAAAGTGAAGCACCATTTAATACTTATAGTTCCATCACGAATCCAGAAACATATAAGATTCAAAATGTCGAAGAATTTTATTCTAAAATAGGAGGGAACAAAGGAACAAGTGAAGCCTTTGAAATAGTATTTGAAAACATAACAGAAACACCAAGCAATGATAATACAAAAGATGGATGGTTAACGCATCCAGCCTTCACAGCATTTAACAGTAATGGGTTTTGGGTCGGAAAATTTGAAACTGGATATAAAGATGCAACTAGTACATCAACAGCTGAAGTAAATAACGAAGAACCATCAAAAGTTATCATCAAACCAAATGTGTATAGCTGGAGAAGCATTAATGTATCCAATGCTTTTTATACATCATATAATTACAAACGCGAATTAGATAGCCATATGATGAAAAATACCGAATGGGGTGCAGTAGTATACCTTACTCAAAGTAAATATGGAAGATGCAATAGTGGAACTTGTGAAGAAGTAAGAATCAATAACAATAATAGCTATATCGCAGGCTATTCGGTCAAAAAAGAACCAACAGTAGGAACTTTAGTTTATCGTGAATATGAAAAAACAGATCTAGGAGTAGATGGACCAAATACTTATAACTATACAAATCAAATAAGTAAACTATCAAGTACAACCGGAAACTATACAGGAATTTATGACATGAGTGGCGGAGCTTTTGAGTACGTAATGGGAGTCATGCAAGTAAAAGATGGAACTCCTGCTAGCGGAAAAGATAAAGATAATAATTCAGGATTTAAAGGCCCATATAGTAGTTGTACTGATCATGGTGGCAAAATAAATTGTAATGGAAATAGTCAAAATATCACAGGAAGAGAATGGCCATCAAGTAAATATTATGATTTATATGATTATAATGAATTAGAGCAACAATATCAAAGAGGAATTTTAGGTGATGCAACAAAAGAATTTGGCCCATTTTATGGTGTATCATATAATGGAAATAATCCAAGATATGTCGGAAACTATTATTCTGACTTAGCAGACTTTGTGTATTTTGGTGGTCCATGGTTTTTACGTGGTGCGACCGTTGGACATGGTGTAGATGCTGGAGTGATTGCATTCGGTTATGACTCTGGGAGCGTATCTAGTAATCGTGGTTTTCGTGTTGTTTTAACTCCTTAATTTTTGCGAACTTCTGCTTGTATTTCAGGAAAACTTATTTGATAGCCCCAGGAAGCAAGTTCTTCTCGATCATAGTCATGTTCTTCAGTTTTTTGATTAATTGTATCAAAACACATTTGAGGAGTAATTTTTTTCCATTCTTCTATTAATTGTTTGCTATCTTTAGGAAAACTGCTTAAAATAAATCCATTTGCATATTCATAAGCAACTTCTTCATTTAATTCAATATAGCCATTTTTTAAAATTTGCGAAGCAATCTGTTTTCTTTTTTCTGTTTGAATCATAAAATATCCCGCTTCAGGCGCGAAAGCTTGGGCACCTTTTAATTCGTAACGATCTTCCATACATAATATTGTTGAAAAAAATTGTCGATAAGTTACATCAATTAAAAACTGTTTTTCAATCACGCCATTTTCAGTTAAAACCGGAATCACTACTGTACCAAAAGCATGTTTTCCATTACATAAAGGAAAAAAACTAATATTATTTACTGTCGTTTTTAAACCTAAATCTTCTAAAGGAAATAGTGATGCACTTTGGGCTAGGCCACAAGCACCCATTAAAGAGGATGTATAAATATCATCTTTTTGACTTAAAATACTTCTCGTATTTTGAACTGTCCATTCTATTAATGCTTTGGCTTCTTCTTCTAAGACAGGTTCTTTCTTTTTTATTTTTTCAATAGCTTTAGTAAGCAAAGAAACATCCACTTCTTTGATAATAGGAGTACTTTCTAAAACATAAAAAGAATTTAAAAGTCGAGAGTCTAAAATATTTCCTAAAGAGATATGATTATCTTCACAAAAATGTTGATAAATGGAATATGTTTTTCGAAATAAACTTTCATTTTCTTTGGTTGGGTTTTGGGCTAATGTTAATAATTGTTGAAATAAATTTTCTGCTTTTGTTTTAATCATTCGTTTTTTGATATCTTGATATTTTTCTTTTATACTCATCGTAAATCACCTTAAAATAATTATATCGAAAAATGAAAATATTATCTATAATTTTATGATATTAGCACTTACTTCTTGACAGTGCTAATAAACTGTGTTATAACAGATGATGAAAGAAGGAAAATATATGGCAAAAAAACAATTTAAAGCAGAATCAAAAAAATTAATGGATTTAATGATTAATTCTATTTATACAAATAAAGATATCTTTTTAAGGGAATTAATATCAAATGCAAGTGATGCGATAGATAAACTTCATTATCGTTCTTTAACTGATAAAACTATGAAAATTAAAAAGAAAGACTTTGAAATTAAAATCGATATTGATAAAGATAATCGACTTTTAAAGATTAGTGATAATGGTTGTGGTATGAACAAGGAAGAGTTAGAAAATAACTTAGGAACAATTGCCAAATCAGGTTCATTAGCATTTAAAGAAGAAAATGATCCTAAGAAAAATATTGATATTATTGGTCAATTTGGTGTTGGATTTTATTCAGCCTTTATGGTTAGTGATAAAATTACGGTAAATTCAAAAGCATATGGCGAAGAAAAAGCTTATTCTTGGGTATCTAGTGGAGTTGATGGATATGAAGTCAATGAATGCGAAAAAGAAAATTATGGAACAGATATTATTTTACAAATCAAAGAAGATACTGAAGATATAAACTTTAGTGATTACTTATCCACATATAAAATTCAAGAATTAATTAAAAAATATTCAAATTATATTACGTATCCAATTAAGATGGAAATAGAACATCGTCATTTAAAAGAAGGAACTGAAAATGAATATGAGACTCATAATGAAACTGAAGTCATAAATGATATGGTTCCTTTATGGAAAAGAGAAAAAAGTAAAATCACTGAAGAAGAATATAATACTTTCTACAGCGATAAATTCTTCGATTATGATACACCATTAAAAGTAATTCATACCTCAGCGGAAGGATTAGTATCTTTTGAATCTCTTTTATATATTCCTTCTCATGCTCCATATGATTATTACACAAAACAATATGAAAAAGGCTTACAACTTTATTCAAATGGCGTTTTGATTATGGATCGATGTGAAGAATTACTTCCAGATTATTTTAGTTTTGTCAAAGGTATTGTTGATTCTCCGGATTTATCATTAAATATTTCAAGAGAAATGTTACAACAAGATAAAAACTTAAAATTAATTGCTAAAAATATTGAAACCAAAATTAAAAAAGAATTACTCACGATGATGCAAGAAGACAAAGAAAAATATCAAAAATTTTGGGAAAGCTTTGGAATGCAAATTAAGTTTGGTATTTATGATAGCTTTGGAATGAATAAAGAAAAATTAGAAGATTTACTTTGGTTTGCCACTTCAAAAGAGAAAAACTATGTTTCCTTAGAAGAATATGTATCCAAAATGAAAGAAGGACAAAATTCTATTTATTATGCTTGTGGAGAAACACTTAGTAAAATAGAAATGCTTCCTCAAGTGGAACAAGTAAAAGAAAAAGGATATGAAATTTTATATTGTACAGATCAAGTAGATGAATTTGCTTTAAAGACATTAGATAGTTATAAAGAAAAAAAATTTGTAAATGTTTCCAAAGAAGATTTAAATCTGGATAGTGAAGAAGAAAAGAAAAAACTAGAGAAATTAAATGAAGAGTATAAAGATATGTTTGAATTCATGAAAAAAGATTTAAAAGAAGTCAAAGAAATCCGTTTTACCAATCGTTTAAAATCACACCCAGTTTGTTTAGCAAGTGCCGGAGATATTTCGATTGAAATGGAAAAAGTTATGAATTCTATGCCAGTAGATCAAAAAATAAATGCTGAAAAAATACTAGAAATTAACTCTAAACATTCCATAGCTAAAAAATTAAAAGAATTATATAAGAAAAATAAAAAAGAATTAAAAGAATATACAAAAATTCTTTATGCTGAAGCAAGAATGATTGAAGGATTGCCAATTGAAAATCCAACTGAATTAGCAACTCTTATTTGTGAAAAACTTTCAAAATAATAAGCATAATTTTTTATGACTTTTCAATTCAACCAAAATAACACTTACTAAAGGAATAGAAACAAAATTTCTATAAATTACTTATAAAAAATAAATAAAAGTAGCTCTTGCCAAGCGAAGGAAAAAGTGATAAAGTGTATATAGATGAAGGGAACTTCATAAAATAAAAAAGGAAGTCATTAGTGTTCGAATGCTAATGCCTACCAATATGTTTTGATAAGGCATTTAACCTTTTAAACAAAGATTAAGTGCCGTTTTTATTTGCAGATTGCCCAAATGATGGACAATAAACAAATTGTAAGAAAAAAAGTAATACCAAGGATGTAACGCATAAGATGTAAAATAAAGATTCTTTTCTTCATATTGACCACTCCTTTCGTTTTAGAAAAAAGTGGTAGGCACTAGCCACGAATGACTTCCATAAAATAATCATAACATACATAAGAAAAATAAATCAATAGTAAAACAACAATTACCAACATGTCAATTGACTTCTGGGGGGGGGGTAATTGATAAAATCATCATAAATAGGTATGGTGATTTTTTAAATGAAACTACAAAAGTTTAAAGAAGAAAAGAAAAATCAAAAAAGTATTATTCTATTTACCATAGCTTGTGTGTTATTAATCACAGGAGTTTTCTTATATAAAACATTTGCCATCTTTCAAGCAAATCTAAATGAAGATATCATTAATGGAAGTATAGAAGATCCTGGAGATATTTACTTTGCTTTTTATTATGATGGGAGTATTCAAAAAAATATGCCAGATAAAAGCAAAGGTTATGTTTTAGATGAAGCAAAAAGTTATTGTGGAGTTACAGGAGGAAATGATTCCAATATAAAGGTATTTGTAACCGAAGATAATATGATACATGTAAGTGGAGTAACAACATCAAGAACAAAATGTAATCTATATTTTGTAAGAGGAGTATACATATTAGGAAAAGGTATTCCAATAGTAGAAAGTGGAGAAGGTTTATATGAAGTAAAGCATGATGATGTTACAGAAATAAATGAAGGCTTTAAAACAAACGAATATAGATATGCAGGAAAAGATCCAAATAACTATATTAAATTTAATGATGAAGATTGGCGTATTATTGGTTTAGTCAATGTGATGATCAGTGAAACTGAAGTAGAACAAAGAGTAAAAATTATAAGAAAAGATAGTATCGGTAAGTATAGTTGGGATTTAAAAGAAAATAACGAAAATACAAATTCATGGAATGAATCTTCTTTAAGTAAACTATTAAATGAATTTTATTATAATAGTCAAAGCAATATAACATATTATAATTGTACGAGCTACGACTTTGCTTTAAATAAATGCTCTCAAAAGGAAGTGAAAACGATAGATTTCTCTCAAATAGGCATTAAAGAAAATTTTAAAAATATGATTGAAAAAGTATATTGGGATATTAGCATAGGAAGTTTTAATACTAATAATTTTCAAAACCTTGTTATTGAAGAAAGAAAAGGAGATTCTTTTCAAAATAATATTGGAATGATTTATCCTTCAGATTACTATTATACAACGAGTGTAAAAAATAGTTGTTTATTGATTCTTAATTGGAAAGAACAAGCAAATTGTTATAATAATGCTTGGTTAACCGAAAACGTAGAAGATAATAGTTTATGGACTATTTCTGGCTATGAGAAAGATGCTGGTGTTGTTATGCGATTAATACACGATGAAAAAGTAAGTGGTAATTATCATACTATTTCTTATAATGCTAGTACGTTTACTAATGAAGTCAAACCCGTTCTTTATCTAAAACCAAATGTGAAAATTATTAATGAAGGAGATGGTAGTGAAGATAATCCATTTCAACTAGTTCAAATTTTAAAATGATTTTATGTTATGTTAAAAAATTATTTTGGTAAATAACTTATTCCACATGAGATATAGAAAATTTAAAACAAATATAGTATAATTACTAGTAACAGGAGGTTTAGTCTATGGAACATATAATGAAACTTAACGAATCTAGTTTTGAAGATGTAAAATCTGGTATAAAAATTAGAGAGTATCGGCTTAATGATGAAAAAAGAAAATTAGTTAGAGTTGGAGATACTATTAAATTTGTAAAACTTCCTAATTTAGATGAAGAATTTATAGTAGATGTGAAAGGGATAGAAACATTTGATAATTGGTATGATTGTTATTCAAAATATTATGATGTAGACTTTAAAACACGATATGATAGTGTTGATGCAGTTGTTAAAGATACTTATGATAAGGGATATTATACAAAAGAAGAATCAAAAGAGAATGGATGTGTCATTTTCACTTTCAAAAAACATAGAATCACTCATGATAATGCAACCGTATGTTATTTAAGAAAAGATAATCAAGTGTTAATGATAAAATTTTCTAAAAAATGGGGACAAGTATATGCTCCTCCAGGAGGAAAATTTGAAAGTGGTGAAACTCCGTTAGATTGCATTATGCGAGAATATTACGAAGAAACAGGTTTAACTTTAATCAATCCTAGACTTCAAGGAATATCTTATTGGAAAGATTCATCGGAGGGAATCATATTTATCTATACTGCTGAAAATTTTGAAGGAGATTTATCAAAAGTATCTGAGGAAGGAACTTTAGAATGGATAAAATTTGAAGATTTATATCAAATAAAACAATTTGATCAAAATGCAAAATTTACACCATATTTATTTCAAAAAGAATTATTTGAAGGAAAATTTTTGTTAGATGATGATTGTAATGTATTAAAATATGAAATAAGAAGAATGTAAGAGTGATGATATGCAAATAAAAGAATTACAAAATTTTATAAAAGAAAGAGATTACAAACCTGAATTGAAGGTGGTATTCTAATGAAAACAATAATGGTTGATATGGATGATGTTTTAACTTACGGGAATTTTTCTGAAATACTAGAAAATTATCTTGGTTATATTCCAGATTATGACAATATTAAACATTATTACATTCAAGATATATTAGGAGAAAAGAAAAATGATTTTTTTAATAAATTTAAAGATATGAATATGTATGATAATGCTACTTTGTTACCAAATTGCTATGATGTTTTAAAAGAGTTAAGTAAATACTATAAAATTTATATATGTACTGATTACATTTGGCAAGAAATCATTGCTTATGCTGGAAATAATTTAAAAAATAAATATGATTTTTTATTTCAACAATTAGATTTTATAAGTCCTAAAAATTTTATTTTTGCTGCTGACAAATCTATAATAAATTGTGATATAAAAATAGATGATAAAATTAGTAATATAGAGGGAGCAAAAATAAAACTATTATTTACAGCATGGCATAATAAAGAAGTAGCTAAAGAAGAACTAGATAAACAAAATATAATAAGAGTGAATAATTGGGAAGACATCAAAAAAATTTTGTTAGAAAATAAAGAAAAGAAAGAGAGATGTAAAGGATGAATTTACAAGAAGAATTATTAGAGAAAAAAAGGATAATGCTAATAGAACTAGAGAAAAAGAGAAGTTCCAATGAAATTCTTTGGAATGAATTTTATAAAATGATACGAACAAAACTTCGAGAAGAAGTTCAAAAGTATCCATATGAAGACTCTGTAGAGATTATTTTAGATTGGCGCTCAAAAGATAAAGATTATGTATATCACGATTTAATTCGAAGCTTAATCGATTACGGAGATGATTCAAAATTTTTGCGATCTTTTCTAGAGTTTATAAGTCGAGAAGGAATCATAGTAAGTATAGATTATCCAAGAATTAAATGTAAAATGTTATTAAATCATTACGACATAAATAACAGAAGAACGAATACAGATTTACTTTTTGGACATATTAAAAATGAATTTTCTTGCAAGTATTATTTGTCAAAAGAAAAAGCAAAAAAAGTTTATACAAAATTGATGGATTATGATGAAAAATTGGATATTCCTTATTTCTTAGATACTTGTAAGGCATATCAAATAGATGCTTCTGTAAAACCTGATTCTAAGCTTTTGAAAAACTTTGAAAATAAAGAATATGTAAATTATAAATTGTTTCTTAAGGTAGATGAAAAAAACGTAGCACAATGGTCAGATTTAAGGTATATTTTAGAAACAATTGTAACCCAAACAGAAGACAAAGCAAACTATATTTTACATGAACCATGCTATAATATACCGAGCTTTCAAAACGTCACTTATTTAGGCGGCATTTCGGACAAACTTCTAGCAACAGTAGCTGGGGATTGTATAGGAGATTATAAACATCTGGTAACTATAAATAATCAAATCATAGATATGGATTATTGTAAAGAATTATTAAAGAAAGGTGGCTGTTCTCTTTATCTAAATCGTACAACAAAAGTCCTTTCAATAAAGCGAAAAGAGAATGTATAAAATAGAAAATACTATTTATGATTTTCCTTGAAAAACGAAGGAAAAAGTGATAAAGTGTATATAGATGAAGGAAACTTCATAAAATAAAAAAGGAAGGCATTCGTGTTTGTCTGCTAATGCCTACCGTTAATTGTGATAAGGCATTTAACCTTTTAAACAAAGATTAAGTGCCGTTTTTATTTGCAGATTGCCCAAATGATGGACAATAAACAAATTGTAAGAAAAAAAGTAATACCAAGGATGTAACGCATAAGATGTAAAATAAAGATTCTTTTCTTCATATTGACCACTCCTTTCGTTTTAGAAAAAAGTGGTAGGCACTAGCCACGAATGACTTCCATAAAATAATCATAACATACATAAGAAAAATAAATCAATAGTAAAACAACAATTACCAACATGTCAATTGACTTCTGGGGGGGGGGTAATTGATAAAATCATCATAAATAGGTATGGTGATTTT
>CANQFE010000032.1 GCA_947598285.1 uncultured Bacilli bacterium | reverse complement strand
AATACAAAAAGATGAAAAAGTTTTCCACATTTTCATCTTTTTTTCATGTCAAGTATTTTTTTCACCTAAACTCAAAAGAATTTTGTAACATTTTTTTGCAAAAAAAAGATTCTTTTTTGGAATCCTTATTTAGCTACTTTTTTACTTTTTTTAGGGAAAGAAGTTTGATTTCTTTCTTTT
Organism: uncultured Bacilli bacterium; assembly: GCA_947598285.1. GTDB lineage: Bacteria > Bacillota_I > Bacilli_A > RF39 > UBA660 > Ventrenecus. The sequence goes on along the minus strand of CANQFE010000032.1, from coordinate 14,392 downwards.
AGTAAATCTCTAATTTCTTCTAGTAGGACAGTTTCAGGAGTTTTTACTATGACTTCTTCTTTTACAACTTCTTTTTTGTGAGTAAGATTAGTTAATTTATTGACTAATTTTACCATGATAAAAATACAAAAAGCGATAATTAAAAAATCAATGACACTTTGTAAAAACATTCCATATTGAATTTCAGCATCTAAAACTTTAATACTTAAGCTTGTAAAATCAACACCACCAATAATCATTCCTATCACTGGCATGATGATATTATTTACTAAAGATGTAACAATACTAGAAAAAGCACCTCCAATAATTACCCCGACTGCTAAGTCCATAACATTTCCTCGGGCAATAAACTCTCTAAATTCTTTTAACATATTTTCACCTCTCTTTTCTTATAACATATTTTTCATAAAAAAAGAAGACTTTTTATTTTTCTTCTTTTGATTTGTTTTTATTAAAACCATAATGTTCTTTAATTTTATTTTCTAATTCTGTTAATAATTCTTTATTTTCTTTTAGCATTTGTTTTACGTTTTCTTTTCCCTGGCCTATTTTTTCCCCGTTATAAGCATACCATGCTCCTGATTTATCTAAAATATTTAAATCAGATGCGATATCAATTACTTCGCCTTCTTTTGATACTCCTTCACCATACATAATATCAACACTTGCAGTTTTAAAAGGAGGTGCGACTTTATTTTTCACTACTTTAATGTTAGTTTTATTTCCTATCACTTGATCGCCAACTTTAATTTGTTCTCCACGACGAACATCAAGACGGATTGTTGCATAAAATTTTAAAGCTCTTCCACCTGGTGTAGTTTCTGGATTGCCAAATAAAACTCCTACTTTTTCTCTTAATTGATTAATGAAAATCGCGGTTGTTTTCGTTTTATTAATCGTTCCTGATAATTTTCTTAAAGCTTGGGACATTAATCTAGCTTGTAAACCAACATGGGCATCTCCCATATCACCATCAATTTCTGCTTGTGGCACTAAAGCAGCTACAGAGTCAATGACAATAATATTCACGGCTTCACTTCTTACTAAAGCTTCACAAATTTCTAAAGCTTGCTCCCCGGTATCAGGTTGACTTAATAAAAGTTCATTAATATCTACTCCTAAATTTTTGGCATAAACAGGGTCTAAAGCATGTTCAGCATCAATAAAGGCTGCCCGACCACCTGTTTTTTGAACTTCAGCAATAGCTTGAAGAGCAAAGGTTGTTTTTCCACTAGACTCTGGTCCATAAATTTCAATAATTCTTCCTTTCGGATATCCTCCAACTCCTAAAGCAATATCTAAAGCAAGAGAACCACTTGAAGTAACATCGATTTCCATATGTTCTTCAGCCCCTAATCGCATTATTGAGCCTTTTCCAAATTGGCGTTCAATATCAGCTAAAACTTGTTCTAGGGCTTTATCTTTCTCTTTGATTTCTTTTGTTGTTTTCATATTTTCCTCCACATCTAAACTCATTTTATAACATAAAAAAAAGTTTGTCAATATTTTTTACGAACAAACGTTTCTTTTTTAATCTATCTTAAAATTCACTTTTTCTTGCCACTCTCGATAATATAGAATCGCAGAAATGATTGATAAAATCGTGGCTATGTCAATTAGCATTTCAGCAACATAGATGTTCCAAATTTCAAATGGTAAGTTATAAAAGAGCATCAAAGAGATTCCTGTTAACATGAAAATAGTTTTTAGTTTGCCCCATTTTCCAGCCTTCATAATTTTACCTTTTTTGGCAGCTAAAATTCTTAAAGAATCAATTACAATATCTCTTGTTACAATAATCACTGGAATGATAATATTGATAAATCCTTGATAAGCTAAGACGATAAGAATCCCATTAACTAATACTTTATCAGCAATTGCGTCCATCGTAGATCCAAAATCAGTCGTACTTTTTTCTTTTCTGGCGATTGCTCCATCCAAATAATCAGTCACAGAAGCAATGACGAATAAAAATCCTGCGATTAAATATTTAAAATCGACAACAATTCTTCCCATTAAATAAAAGGTTGGAAATGTAATGCCAAAATCTTGCCATGGAATTAACAAAAGAAGAAGAATGATGGCTGCTAATACAATTCTACTGATTGTTAATTTATTGGGTAAACTCATAACTATTTTCACCTCCATAAGTTGTTGTCGTAACATCTGAAGTAGATATTACTACAACACTCCAAATAATTACCAAGAATAAAAGAAAAGCTAACAGGAAAAAGAGAATACGATAATACTTAGTCATATATTTTCGTTGTGGTTTTGTATAAGGAGAAACCACTTTTGTCGTTTCTTTTTCTTTATTTTGTTCTTGGACTTTTTTTTCAATTTCTTTTAAAGGTATTTTTGAAGTATATTCAAAAAAATACTCATTAAATTCATCGATTAACTTGGCACCATCTAAGCCTAAATATTTCGCATAGTTATTAATATATTCTTTTAATTCATAAATATCTTTAAAGCATCCAATACTTCCGCTTTCAATGTTTTCTAAAATGACTTCTTTGATATTTAAATCTTTTGCTGCTTCTTCCATTGAAACGCCTGAAGCAATCCGAGCTTCTTTTAGATGAGCTCCAATTTCAAACAAAATTCTTCACTCCTTTAATATAAAAAAATAACTTATAAGCCTTGTTCTGTACATACAATGTATGCGGTAAATATTTATCTACCAATTTTTTGGTCTATTGCTTCATTCATTTCTTAGCAATAACTCCCCTACCATAATTTGGGTTTCTCGCTTGTGGGGTTTACCACGTTCCACTTCCAAGGTTTCCCTTTTCTTCGTCACTTTGGCACTTTTACATCTACTTTAACCATGTTACAGGTTATTTCAAAGCCGTTCGCTTCTGCGACCTTAGGTTATTTATTCCCTAAGCACAAACACTACAACCATCTCAGGCTGTGCGAGCAAGGACTTTCCTCTACATCAATTTATGCAGCATTTACCCAGTTATTTATTCATATGTTCATAGACAAATTTTTCTAACTGACTAATTCTTCTTAATAAGTCAATATTGCTTACGTTTCCATCGCTACTATCACTTTTTGTTTCTAACTTCATTTCTAAATCACGAATTTGTTGTTTTAGTCTCATGTTTTCCTCATTCATAGCCCCTAATTCTTTTTCATCTCTTTTGATTATTTTGATAAATTCCGTATAATCTTTAATGATTGTATCTAAAAAATTATCTACTTCTTGAGGGCGATATCCACGAGCATCTACTTTAAATTCTTTTTCATAGATTTGCTCAGGACTTAAAGCAATCTTTTCCTTCCACATCTTTAATTCACATCCTCAAGATTATCTTATCAAATGATATAGTATTTTGTCAATTCACAAAACGTTTTTAAAGACTCTAATTTCTTAATTTTTCTTTTCTTTTATGATACTCTCTTTTAAAGCGAGTTCAATTAAATTTAAATCAGCGGTATCGATTTGTTTTATTAATTGATTGATTATTTTTTCACATGATAACATTTTTTTTCACCGGACTTATTATAAACTTTTTTTAAAGGTCATTGTTTTTTTTCGACAAAAGAAGTCTTATTTTTCTTTTTTTATTGGTACTTTCCAATTTTCTTTCTTTATAGTATAATATGATTGGAGTGATGATATGGAATATCCAAACAACATCAAAAAACCAAACCATAAAACGATTAATTATAGTAATCGAGGAATGGATTTGGAACAATTTATTAATGAAACAAATGAGTATTATGTCGAAAAAGACATTGCTTTGATTTATAAAAAGCCAACACCAATTGGAATTAGTGAAGCTGTTTATACTCCTCATGGAAGAATTATTAAAAATGGATATTTCAAATCCCCTTCTACTCTAGATTATAATGGTGTATATCGGGGAAAATATATTGAATTTGAAGCGAAGGAAACGCAAAGTAAAACTTCTTTTCCACTTGCTAATTTTCATGAACATCAATTAGGATATATTGCAAGAGTTTTACAACATGGGGGAATTTGTTTTGTTTTAATTCGCATGAATCACAAAGTTTATTTACTTAAGGGAGAAGATTTAACCCAATTTATTTCAGAAAATACGAGAAAAAGTATTCCTTATGAATATATTGTAGAAAAAGGATTTGTGATTGAAGAAAAATATAATCCATCTTTAGATTATTTAAAAATTGTTGATCAAGTTTATTTTAAAGGAGAATCATTATGGCAAAAAAATTAAAATTAAAAAGTGTGAAAGAAATTAAAGATAGCATAAAAGAAGAAACAAGAACGAAAAAAAAGAAAAAAAATAAGAAAGAAAAGCATATTGGAACTTTCCTTTTAATGGGATTTATTATCTGTGGAATTGTTGGAGCTAGCTTTGTAATTGCATTTAGTTTATATATTGTTTTTTCATCTCCAGAGTTTACCCAAGAAAAATTATATTTTCAAGAGTCTAGTATTATTGAATGGGCTGATGGAACAGAAATGACTAAACTAGGAACGGAAAATCGAGTTTTAAAAAATTATGAAGATTTACCGCAAGTATTAGTAGATGCATTGGTCGCGACGGAAGATTCTCGATTTTTTCAACATAGTGGGTTTGATGCCGCACGATTTCTTAAAGCAAGTATTGGTCAAGTTTTAGGTCAATCTGGTGCTGGGGGTGCTTCTACCATTACCATGCAACTTGTCAAAAACTATTTTACGAATAATAATGCTCATGGTATTGATGGAATTATTCGAAAATTTACTGATATTTATATGGCTGTTTTTAAACTTGAAAAACAATATACAAAGGAACAAATTATTGAAATGTATTTTAATACTGGATGGTTTGCAGGTGGCGGCTCAAATTATGTTTCAATTGATGGTGTAGAACAAGCTTCTCAATATTTCTTCGGCAAAAGTGTTTCTGATATTTCTTTACCAGAAGCTGCGATGATTGTTGGAATGTATAACTCCCCTGTTGAATTTAATCCTTACTATTATCCAGAAAATTCAAATGATCGAAAAAATACCGTTTTAGCTTTAATGAATCGGCATGGATATATTACGGAAGAAGAAATGCAAGATGCTCAAAAAATTCATGTTTCTACTTTAGTAAAAGATAGAGATACTACTGCTTCATCCTTTGTTTATCAAAACTTAGTTGATATTGTCAAAAATGATTTATTAGAAAAAGGAATTGATATTTCAAGAGGTGGATATCGAGTTCGAACTACTTTTGATAAAAATATCCAAGATGTTATTTTACGATTAGAAAATGGAGAGGCTTATCCATTTAAAGATGAACTGGTTCAAGTGGGAATTGCTGTTACTTCAGTAGAAGATGGTTCTGTAAAAGGGCTTGGTTCTGGACGTAATTATGTGGCGACAGGAACAGAAAGAGCGGCAGGTGTTAGAAATCAACCTGGTTCAACAATTAAACCTTTAATTGATTATGGACCATTAATTGAATATAATAATGCCACGACTGGACAAATGTTTATTGATTTTCGTTATCCATATAATGCTGGAAGTACTATGAATAACTGGGATAACACTTATAAAGGAGCCATGACTTTGAAAGATGCTTTATCAGCATCCCGAAACGTTACAGCTCTAGAAGCATTTCATCAAGTCGATCCAGAAAATATTAAAGAATTTTTAAGTAAATTAAGTATTGATGAAGAAAATTATGGTGAGCAAGGAATTATGGAATCCTTTTCGATTGGTGGATTACCTAATGGGTTTACGCCTTTAGAAAGTTCTGCTGCTTATGCTGCTTTTGCAAGAGGTGGATATTTTATTGAACCTTATTATTATACTAGTGTCACTAATATGAAAACGGAAGAAACGATTGATTACAAACCAGAAAAAACTAGAGCTATGAGTGAAGAAACAGCTTATTTGATTACTGATGTGCTTCTTCAAGCTACAAGTGAAGGCGTTGGTGGTCCTATTAATGCTAATTTAAGAGGATCCATTGCATCAAAATCTGGAACTTCTAATATTGATAGTGCAAGCGCGAGTGCTTTAGGCGTAAGTGCCTATGCTACTCCAGATCACTGGGTGAATACTTATAATCCTGATTATGCGATTTCCATGTGGATGGGTTATGATATTTTAGATAAAGATCACTATTTCACTACTCCAACTGGTTCAACTCCAAGAGGTCGATTAAGTGCTTTTCTAGCGAATAATATTTTAACTTCTAATAAAAAATTTGAAAAACCAAGTGGTGTAACCAGTGTTACAATTGAAAGTAATACTTTACCTCCTAAAAGAGCGAGTGAGTATACACCTGATAAAATGAAATATACTGCATTATTTAAAGCTGGAACGGAACCAAGTGAAACTTCTAATCGATTTGCTAAGTTAAGCAATCCATCTAATGGAAAAGCAAGTATTTCTGGAAATACAATTACTCTTACTTGGAATGAAGCTTCTTTCCCATCCGCATTGGATTTAACCAGTGTTCGAAGTGAATTTGCTAATTACTTTAAAACTTATCAACAACATTATAGTCGTAGTTATGCTATGTTTGAAGAAGAATATATGCGTCTTTATGAAGCCTATAATACTTCTAATTTAGGAAATTTTGGATATCAAGTTTATTTAAAAGATAGCAATGGAAATCTTACTAATTTGGGTTGGACCGATAAAACTTCTTATACTTATACGACTTCTTTAGGAGGAAGTTATGAATTTGTTATTGCTTCTGCTTACAGTATTTATAAAACCAATCGTTCGGATGGAATTACTATTTATGCAGATGTTTCTTCCACTGGAGGCAGCACTTTATATGCTACGGCAAACAAAGTTTGCGTGAAAGTTGGCGATACTTTTGATCCGAAAAAAGGAGTAAAAGTTACTTTAGGCGGGGCTGATATTACCAATTTTGCAACAATTGTAGCATCGCAAATTGATACTTCAAGTACTGGTGAAAAATCAGTCACCTACTCTGTTACTTATCGTGGAGAAACGATAAGAGTTAGTGGAAAAGTAACTGTTTCTAATCAATGTACTAATTAAAAAATCTAGCGTTTTCATTCTAGATTTTTTTTTGATAAAATTTACAAATTTCTTGAAAAGGACAATTTTCACATTCTGGATGAATGGCTTTACATTGATAACGACCAAATAAAACGAGTTGATGATGTAGTTTACTCCAAATTTCTTTTGGAAATTTTTTCATTAATTTTTTTTCAACAATATTGACTGAATCGTTTTCTTTGGCTAAAGAAAGTCGTTTTGAAACTCTTTCCACATGAGTATCGACGGCAATAGCCGGGATATGAAAAATATTTGATAAAACAACATTACAAGTTTTTCTTCCCACACCTGGTAAACTTTCTAGATATTCTCTATTATTGGGAACTTTGCCATCATAGTCTTTTTGCAAGCGATTGGCTATTTCAATTAAATATCCGGCCTTTTTCGTATAAGAACCAACCGAATGAATGATAGTTTCAATTTCTTTTTTGGGAGCATGGGCTAAAGATTTTAAATCATATTTTTTCCATAACTCTTTGGTGACCATATTGACTCTTTTATCTGTACATTGAGCCGATAAAACTGTCGCGATTAATAATTCATAATCTTTTTGATAATTTAGTTCACAACGAGCATCAGGATACATTTTATTTAATTCTTGTTCTATTAATTTTTCTTTATTCATCTTCTAACCAATCATAATCAAAAAGTTCGACAGAACTTTCTTTTTCCTTTCTAAAATTTGCTAAACCCTTTTCTACATCTTTCATGTTTTGATATCCTTTTTTTTGCCATTCATATAATATTTTATCAATATATCTTAAACTATTTACTCCATTATAAACAGCTTCTTTTAAAGCTCCTAATACTAATTCTTCGGAAAAGCCTTTTTCTAGCCATGCATTAATAATTTCAAATTCCATTGGAGAGATATCTCTTCCTATTTCTTTTTGAAATTCATCAAAAATTGTTTCTTTTTCTCCTTCTCTTTTTTGTTTTTCTTTTTTTTCAAAAATAGTATGATAAAGAGGAACTAAACTGATCACTTCACATTTTTTATGATCATGATCTTGAGATGATTCTAGTTTAATTAAATTTAAAGTTAATAAATGATTAAATGCTACCAAAACATCTTTACTTTCAATATGTAAAAGATCACATATCTTTTCAACATCAAATGTTTTATCCATGGAATCTTCAAAATACATTAATAAAAGAAACTCAACTAATGTTAAATTATTTTTTATTGCCACTTCAATTAAATGAGAAGATAAAGTAAATCTTTTTTCCGTTAAAAATTCGATGTTTGGCATTTCTTTTCCACCTCTTTTGTCCATTTGATGATACTTTCCCGATCATTTGAGACCTGATTTAAAAGAATACTTTCCTCTAAATGACGATAAAAATTGCCAAATTCATGTTGAGGAATATTTAATAACTTAGAAAGTTCTTCTCCTTTTAAAACAATGTCTTTCCGAGTATGAATTGCCATGCTATTCCATAGTTTCTCAATCTTTTTTTCAGAAATCTTTTTGATCTTGGCCGCAATCATACAATCGTAGTATCCATATTTATATAAATCGAACATCTTTATTGTATCACATTTTAACAAAGCTTCTATCTTTTTTTGACGTTTTTTTAAGTTTTTTTCAGTAGGATAAGCAACAGTCGTATTTATCTGGGCCCATAGTCCTGCTAAATCTTCTACATATATTACTTCTTTTGCTTCTAATCCTAAAAGAGAAAGTAATTGAAATTTTTTTAAATAAGAAAAACCATTTGCCAATAAAATGGCATCTAATTCTTTTTTAATTAATTGTTTGGATAATATTGAAAGATTTTTTTTCGATTTTTTAATTGCTTCTTGAAGTTTCGAATCGATTTGAAAAGAATATTTGGAAGCAAAACGAATAGCTCTTAAGATTCGTAAAGGGTCTTCTTCTAATCGTACTTTGGGATTACCAATGGTTCGAATGATTTTTTTCTTGATATCTTCTTCGTAATGATAAGGATCTAAAATATCTCCTTTCCGGTTCATATATAAAGCATTAATGGTAAAGTCTCTTCTTTTCATATCTTCAAGCATATTTGTAGTGTATTCAATTTTAATTAATTTATGGTTTTGATATATTTCTTTTCGGTAGGAAGTAATATCGACATTAAAATTTTCTATCTTAAGATGGTAGGAACCATATTCTTTTATTCTTTTACTGGGGCCAAAAATTGTAGTTAACTCTTTGGGAAGAGCATTGGTTGCTATATCAAAGTCATTGGTCTTCTTTTTTAGTAAGGTATCTCTTACAAATCCACCTACTAAATAAGCTTCCACACCATTTTTTTCCATTCTTTCTAATATCATTTCTATTTTCTTCGGAATCATCTTATCACCACCCTTATTATACTACATTTTTATTTGACAATCGACATAGGATTTAGTATAATCTTAAGTGCTTGGAAGTTGGCAGCGAGAAAGTTTTTTATAATGTGTAGTTTAAGAAGATTTCACAAGTATAATCTGCCATTAGAACGTGTTAATAACTACTCCCTATAAAAGGCTCCTCATCACTTTTAAGAAATTTGTTAGAAAGGAGATATTATGGCTAGATACACAGGACCTCAATATAAGAAGTCTCGTCATTTAAACTTTTCGACTTTAGAAAATGGAAAAGACTTAGCACGCCGTCCTTATGCTCCAGGAGTTCATGGAACAGATCGTCGTCGTAAACTAAGTGAATATGGTGTTCAGTTACAAGAAAAACAAAAAGTTCGGACTTTATATGGTTTAAATGAGAAACAATTTCATAGAACTTTTGAAAAAGCATCTCATATGCATGGAGTCGCTGGTGAAAATTTATTATTTTTACTTGAAAGCCGTTTAGATAATTTAGTTTATCGAATGGGACTTGGAACGACTCGTCGAGCTGCAAGACAATTAGTTAATCATGGACATATTTTAGTAAATGGCGTGAAAGTGGATATTCCTTCTTATACTTGTAAAGTTGGCGATGTCATTTCAGTGAAAGAAAATTCTTTACAACATCCAGCAATTTTAGCAAGTTTAGAAGCTTCTACTTCAACCAAAGCTTTTGTTGAATTTGATAAGAAAAAAATGTCTGGAAAATATTTAAGACGTCCAGATCGTTCGGAATTAAATCAAGAAATCAATGAAGCTCTTATTGTTGAATTCTATAACAGATAATCTAAAAAAATCAGGAGTTTCCTGGTTTTTTTATTTTTTTAAAATCGTTTCACATAAATAATTTGTAAATACAAAGGAAGTTCATTGATTTTTTAGCTATTTTTCGATACAATTTTTTTATAAGTATGGAGGTATCAATATGGATACAATCAAAGAATTATGGAGTCGTAAAAGATGGTGGATTGTGGGTGGCGGAATCACTTTTTTATTGCTTTTGGTTATTTTTGGTATTTTTTTATTTACTAATTTTTTTCGCCAATATAGCTATCAAGAATTAGAACAAGTTATGGTAAACGCAGCAATTCAATATCAAAAGAAGCATCCCGAAATCAAAGAAGAAGATGATTTCGTTTTATCTTCTGCTACTTTAGTTGAAGAAGGATTTTTAAATGATTTTACCAAACTAAGAAAAAATGATATTTGTGCTGGTGAAGTTGAAATTTCTTGGAATCAAGAATACCCTATTTATACCCCTTTTTTACAATGTAATCAATATGAAACAACAACTTTATTTGATTCGATTATGGCAAAAGAAGAATTGAAAGATGAAAATGACAATAAAGATGGAATTTATCTTCTTTCTTCACAGTATGGATATCGAGGAGAATTTGTCAATAATTATCTTACCTTTGCTAATTTTCTTTGGCGGATAGTTAAATTTGATGAAGAAGAAATGATGCTTGTTTTATCCGATACTGCGAACAATAAAATTACTTATGTTTTTGATGATCGATTTAATGATTCTACAAATGGATATCGAGGTCGTAATCATTATGAAAATAGTCGAATTGAAGCAAGTTTACAAGAGATATATCAAAAAGATTTAGCAAATTATCATTCTTATCTTTTACAAATGACATCTTGTGTTGGTCCAAGAGGAGAATTAGAAAGTGATAAAACGGGAAGTGTTGATTGTAGCGAGACTGTAAAGACGCCTTTTGCTTTACTTAGTGTCTATGATTTTATGAATGCTTCTTTGGATGCCGATTGTACTTATACGACGAATCGAAATTGTTCAAATTATAATTTTCTTTCTTCTACTTCAACTCGTTATTGGCTTTTAAATGGAACAACGCAAAATACCTATGAAGTTTATTATGCTGATACCAATGGAAAAATTGGATTAGATTATGCCAATGCCAAAAAAGATATTAGACCAGTTCTATCTATTCCAAGCCGAATGATTTATCAATCAGGAAATGGAACGAAAGAAAATCCTTACCAAGTTCAAATTTATCCAAACTAAAAGAAACCAACAAGGCTTCTTTTTTTATTCATACCATATTGTTTCGATATCTACATTATCACTTAATGGAGGTGGATCAGGCATGTCTAATTTTGCTAGTAAAGGAATTTGAAAAGCACTTCCAAAACATAAAGCCATTCCTTTTCTTAAACTTTTTAATCTTTCTAAATCATCTCTGGTAATACTAGAAGTAATCGCATCAATAATTTTATAATCATCGGGATGGAAAATACGAAATACTAAGAAATTTGAACATTGGGATAATGCTGTTTCCGATAATTCGCTTGGCCTTTGCGTAATAAAGCCCATTAATAAGCCATACTTTCTACCCTCTTTGGTAATCCGATCAAAGATATTATATCCAATTACATCAACATCTTTATCTTTATTTACATAACGATGAGCTTCTTCTAAAATGATATGAATCGGAAAGGATCCTCTATTCTCGATAGAAGTTGCATAATCAAAGAAAAGCTTTGAATATAGCTTAGTTAATATTTTGGCAAATCGATCTTCTAAATGATTTAAATTAACATTTACTATTTGGACATTTTCACCATTTGGGTTGCGAAATAAGTTTTCTACATAATCTTTTTTACTGACTACTTGTTGTCCTTCAAAGAATTTTTTATTTGGACTATTGATGATTTGATGTAATTGGGTTTTTAAAATACTAGCTCTTTCATACATGGATACACTATTATAAATACCTTCACTTAATAAAGCAAATTCTAAAGCATCATAAATATCTTCTAAAGAATACATCAAATTAGGAACTAAAGTATATTCTTTTAAATTGGTTCTTTTAAATTGATTTAAAAAATCAATCACTTGTGAAATTGCATTAATTTTGCCTTGATTATCAATATTTAAACATTGCCTTAAAGTTCTTGTGTAGCCAGGTTCTTTAATTTCACTATTTTCATTTAACATTGGGGTATTATATTTATTTAATATGGATAAGGTTTGATCTCTTATTTGAGAAGATTCTTTGCCACTTGATAATACCTCAAGAAGACTTGTCGCGATAATATGGTTTTTATATTCTAATGAAGCAGGATCTTCACTTTTAAAAATACTTACATATTGTAAAGTTTTTTCTAAAATAGGAATTAAAAAAGTATCTTCAACATTTAATAAAATAGCTAAATCATCAGCATCTAAAAAAGCTGGTGGTAAAGAAATGACATTAGCAATTTCCTCTTTTTCATTTTTAAAGTTTTTTATATGTATTCCAGGAATACTTTCTAATTTTTGAAAAGCATTATGATATTCTCCATAGACATCAAATAAAATAATATGCATATTTTTGGGAGGAGTTTTGGTATAATAAAAGAGATTTTGAATGATTCTTGCCACTCCACAACTTTTTCCATAACCAGAATTACCAATGATTGCAAAATGATTCGAAAAAAATTCATTTAATTTGGCAGTGACTTTAAAATTTTCATAAACAGTTGAAGTTCCAATGAAAAGAGTATTTTTTTCGGTAATATTTTGACTTCCAATAAAAGAAACAAGCTCTTCTCCAGTTACAATTCGGGCTGGCTTACTAAGTAAGGGAGCTTTATCAATTCCTGCCAAAAAAACTTTATTTATTATTTCGCCGATTAAATTTATTTCAATCGTTTCTTTTTTTATTTCAGTGATTTTACCAATAACAGTCCGTGTGCCTTCTTCAAATGCAACATGAACTCCTTTTAGATTTAATTGAATCGTTTGTGATAAGTTTTCAACAACCACTGTGGGACCTATGACATTTACGATTTTTCCAAACATATGCTACACCCCATATTCTTTCTTTTATTATACCGAAAAAAAAGAAAAAAGAATAGTCTAAAATTAAATATCCATATATTTTCGATATTTTGGTAATAAACCTTCTTTTTGGCCACTTAAACTAGGTTTCATTTGAAATACACCACTATATTCATTTCCTTCAATCAAAACAGGTCCTTTTTCACCGATTGCTATGTCCCAACCAACATATCTTACTTGAGGAACAATACAAGAAATTTCTTGAATTAAGCTTTTGACTTCTTCAAAATAAGGAATTTGAAAGCCAACAATTTTTGTTTGAGAAAGAGGATGAGTTTGAAATATTTTTCCTTCTTCATCAATCGCAGGAATTATTATTTTCCCATCATCACTTACAAAGCTATACATTCCCCCACTACTAAAATTATCAACTGTTCCACCATTTCCTATTTTGATAACTGTATTTAATATGACAGATTCTCCATCCTCTTTTCGAAAACTAATTACTCTTAAAGTATTCACGCTTCCTTCATATAAGTTAGCCATTTTAGGATGTTGTTTTATTTTTTCTTCCACTAAAAATTGTTTTTTTGATAGTAATGTTTCATATAATTCTTTTCGATTGGGATAAGATGACAAATTATAGATGGAAACTCCTTTTCCTCCACAAGAATCAATTACTTTTCCAACAATTTCTTTTTTCCCTTGACAAAAATCTTGAAACTCTTGGAAAGAACATTTTTTTAAATCCAAATATTCTCGATGCAGATACTTTTGAAATAGCTGATTAAATTTTAATTTATCTGAAAATTTTATTCTTTCTTCTTTCTGATTATATTTAGCAATAATTTGATTATTTAAAGCAGATGTTAAATAGGTTTTTCTTTCTTTTCCTTTTAAAAGATAGAACTCAAATTCAAAATAATCCATATACCCTGCTCCATATTTGAAGGCACAGAAAATCATATCAATTAATATAATCAAAGTAAAGCGATGGTTATGGTGAGCAATTTTTTGAGCCATTTTTAACATTGCTTGCCAATTTAAAGAAGTTAATCTTTTTAAAATATATTTTATTTTTTTCAATGTTACCACCAATATTATTGTAACAGATTCCTCTTTAAAAGTCTTTCATTTTCAAAATAAAATTAAGAAGATATTTAATCTTCTCAGACTGTTGACAAAAGAAATTTTGAAAACAGTCTTTTTTTAATTCAAAAAATATATTATAATAAAAACGTAA
>CANQFE010000031.1 GCA_947598285.1 uncultured Bacilli bacterium | reverse complement strand
GACTGACATAATCAATCTCTAATATCCTTATTACCATAGATAGGTAACTTTACACAAAGTTTTTTACACTCTCTTATGCGTGCATGAATCTCAAAAAATTCGCGTTACATCATTACGCATAATCTAGGAGAATATCCTAGATTTTCATTTTTTATGAAAAAAAAGACAAATAGATAAAAATATTTACCTATTTGTCAACAGTCTGAAAGCATACCATTATGCTTTTCTTGAATATCATGAAAATATTTTGTATGCAAGATACTTTAGTTTTCAACATCATAAGTATATTCAATACTGGTTACAACATCATTTTCAACAATAAATTTTAAATTGGTTTTTCCTTTTTCATAAGTGTATAAATTATCATTCTTTTGATAATCTTTACCATATACCTCTTCTACTTTTTCTAAAGAATCACCTAAGCTTATCCCTTCTGTCGTGGTAACATTGGAATCTAAGAAATAAATAGATAATATTCTTTCTTCCTCATTTAGCGTATAAGTATCAATGGCATAATGTTCATAAATATAGGTACGATCCATATCTTCAAAGGCACAGGTAGTCGTTTCTGAATATTCTAACTCATCCCCATATTTTTCTCTTGTAAACGTATCTCCTAACAAAATATTCATCTTTTCGTATTGAAAAGAATAAACATTTTCGTCATCCAGTTCTTTACTACTTTTATTGTTTTCACATCCTACTACAATCATCATCAAAAGAACGATAAACAACAAACTTGAAAATTTTTTCATCTAATCCCTTCCTTCTTTTATCTCTTTATAATAATCCTTTAATTTTTCTTCGTATCTTTTACGAATTTTATCATTTTCACGAAAATCTGTTAAATCATAGTTTTCTTTTAATATCTTTCCAAAATAAATAGATAACTTCGTTGCTCCCGTTAAATTTAAATGGTATCCCCCATCATAAGTATCGGTTTGGTAGTCAATTCCTATCTCCTCTACCCTATCGATAAAATTATAATAATCGATGTTTTTTTCCTTTGCATATTCTACAATTTGCTCTTCATACTCAGGATACCAATAAGGATAAAGACTAGGAGCTTTCATCAAAACTAATGTAATATTATTTTGCTTGCATAAATTATAAATCTTATCCAAATACTCATAATCGATTTCAGCAAATTGATAAGTAGATAGTTTTTTCTGCACTGGTAAAGTACTTACTGGTTTTACCTCTTGATTTATTAAAAAACCATTGTGAGTAATCTTTTTATCTTTCCATAGATAAATAAAATCTTCCTTAGTCAACTGACTAAATCTTGAATGATATCTCAAAATAGGAAAAATATAAGATAAAATATTTTCTTCTTTTGTCATACTCACTTTTATTAAATCCAACTTTTCTTTACTCCAAGGCATTTCATCAAGCATTAATCGATTATAAGGTTCCGATACTGGTTCAGAATAACGCATAGAATTCACATTAAATACTACCAATTTAGGAATTTCGTATTTTAATGTCTCTTTTAACAAATAATAAGACTGCCAAATAAGTTGTTGAGAATTTCCTCTCACATAAGAAGTAATACCATAATTTTCATACAACACCATTGGAGAAATATTAGCATAAACTTCACAATCTCCTAGAAAAATAATTTCATGATCTTTTTCTTCAGCATAATATTCTTTTGTAAAAGAACCCTCCACTAAATTGGTGGCATACTTAGGCATAACTAATCTATTTAAAAAGGCAAAGATGAAACTAAATACGATGATAAGAAAGAAAACCCTTAAATACTTCATAAAAATCACCTTTTTATCTTAAATCTTTATTTTTCTATTTAAAATTTACTATAAATAAAACTTTGAACATGAAAACCAATTCCATAAACACCAAATAATAGAATTATTAAAAGAAAGGAAAAAAGAATGCTAACTTTTATTTCTATTGGACTAAATTTTATTTTATTCAGAATTTTTTCTTGCTTTAAATCATAGACAATAAGAGAAAGAATACTGATTCCCAAAACTAGAATATTCGGTGCGTCTAATCCTAAATTTAAGAAATTATGACATAAATCGACATAATTAAAATTGGTAAAAACACTTCCTATCATTTGTAAAGGAAGAAAATAAGTATCTTTCCAAATAAAGAAGGACCAAAGAAGAGATATGATGAGAAAAGTTATTGTTCTATTCAGCCATTTCCATCTTGTCTGAAAGATAGGTTGAAAAGCTACCATAATTCCATGAAGAAATCCCCATAAAAGATAAGTCGTCCCATGCCACAAACCAGAGGCTAAAAAGGTTATCAATACATTCAATTTTTGTCTCACTTTAGAAACTCGATTTCCCCCTAAAGGAATATAAATATAGTCCCTAAACCAACTACTTAAAGAGATATGCCATCTTCTCCAAAATTCTTGAACGGTTTCCGCTAAATAAGGGAGATGAAAATTTTCCTTCAATTCGATGCCAAAAATTTTAGAAATACCAATTACCATATCGATTCCACCAGAAAAATCACTGTAGAGTTCAATGGAATAGAAAAGCATCGCTAAAAGAGCATAAGCTCCGACATAGTGATTAGGATTTGTCGTAATAACACCAATTACTAAAGCAATTCTATCGGCGATAACAAGCTTTTTGAACAATCCCCAAATCATTCTTAAAAGTCCAAAATAAAAGTTGTCCTTACAGAATTTCTTTTTCGCATACAAACTTTCTTGAACATCATTGTAACGAGTAATGGGACCAATAAAAATATAAGGAATATAAATTACATACAACAAATATTTCCACAAACAATTTTGAGGTTCATATTTCTCGTGATAAATATCCAGTACATAAGAAATAATTTGAAAAGTATAATAAGAGATACCAAGCGGAACGACAATATTTTTGACAGGAAATAACAAAAAAAATAAAAAAATACCCAAATTAGCTATAATGATTATAGTAAGTATTAATTTATTTTTTTGCTTTTTTAAATATTTGGCACCATAAAAACTAGTGAAAACACTGAATAAAAGATAAATCATGTTGATTGGTCCAAAACTTAGGTAAATAACAATACTAAGAAGAAGTAGTAAAAAGGTTACCATACTTCACCTACTCATTGGCAGATGGCCAAGCAGAAAAATCCCATTTTCTATCACTTAAAGTTGATAAGCGCTGCTCATCCGTCATAATACTTATTTTTCGATGATTTCTATCTGGTGTAGAATCCATGTGACGCCATACTCCATTCATTTTAACTAAATTCCAATAATGACTTTTATCAGTCACCCAAATCAATTGATTTTCAATTCCTTTCGCATCCAATAAAGCCTTTAGGCAAGATGCATGAACGTAACAATTTCCCCTTTTTTGTGTTAGCCCATAATAAAGAGGATCATCCCCACCATCATAAGTATTATATTCAATGGTATTTCGGCAATAATCCCTTAATTCTTCTGGGTCATTGCTTAAAGTAGAAGCGATTTGTTGAACTAATGCCTTCGTATCTTCCTCATCATGTTCTATAGATATTTTTCTTTTAGCCGTTGTTGTATTACCATCACTGTCAACCACTGTGTAAATGACAAAATAGTCTCCACTAACACCTATATCAACACTACTAGCGTCATAAGTAAATTTTAGAATTCCATCCTGTTTATCCGTTGCTTTAACATCCTTAGTATAATCAATTTTTGTATTTTTAGGAACCGTTAAATTTGTCATTCCTTCCAATACTGGAGCTACTTTACTTTCCGCTATTATAAAATTTCTTAAATTCTTTAAATAGAGAAAAAATAAACCGGCAATTAATAGAAAAAGAAATAGTAAACAAACTAAAATAAACAATAGAAGTTTCTTACCTCTCTCTATAATTTCTGATAAATGATAAATTTTTAAATAGAACTTACTACTCATCTAACACTACCTCTAACAAATATTATAAATCATAAATAAACAGAAAATCAATGGTCAAAAATTTCTAATTCTTACCACAAATACGTTTTTTATTGGCAAAGGAAGAAATAATTTCATATTTTCTTTTTGCCGTAGAGCTTTTCTCCAACGTTTCCTCTAATTCTTCAAAAAAATCATCTGCATTTGTAAAAACAGCCCCTTTTCCTTTAGAATACTTTTTTACGTCTTCCTTTGTAAAGTTATGGGTTAATTTAGGGTTAAAACAAACATTTTCTTTTATTTGCCTAGCAGGATTTTCTGCTCACATCGTATTCGCTGGAACAGATTTATTACTCAACACAGAATTTCCACCAATAATGCTTCCGGAATGGATTTTTGTATTTTTTAAAATTAAGCACTGTTGCCCTATCCATACGTGATTTCCTACATAAATACTTTTTGCGGAATTGATTCTCTCGCCTGTTTCAATATCATAAATTAAATGAGCATCAGCAGTCCTAAAAGTCGCTGAAGAAGCAAGTAAACAGTCATCTCCAATAATAATATTTTTCCTCTCCGTAGCGAGCAATTTAATTTCTTTGTTAATGATAATATTTTTCCCTAAATATAATACAGAATCATTGCCAATGCGTGCTGAAAACCGAAGAACCTTTTCATTATCGTCCAAATAAATTAAAGAATTACTACCAGTAAATTGAATTTTAACATTTTCTAATTTAATATTTTTTCCTAAATATAAAATATTATCATGACCAGTAAATTCTATTATCGCATTTGTCAAAATAGGATTACCAAAAATTTTATTCTTTTCAATATTCTGGATTTGACTATTCTTTCCTATTTTTATCATGATTTCCTCCTTACTGTTTAATCTTTTATAAGGTAATTCTCTTCGTTCATAAAATAGAAACATTCATTAATAGCTGTCATACATATAATGAAATAGTAATAAGCACCGCTTCGCAAGAATGCCCTATCATGTGATGGATATATTCTTTTCATACATTTTATAATTTCTCATTTTCCTTTTATTGCTTTCAAAATTTCATCAACACGATAAACTCGATTATTTACATATTTTACAAATTTTCTGCCTTTTTTTTAACAAATTCTTCTTTTGAAGAAACATATATCTCTTCTCCTGTTTCCCTATCCATTAAAATAATCGATCTACTTAACGTTGATCCCACTTTACTTATCATTGCCATTTCACCATTAAACATAATTACTGTTTGAGCAGTCTTTATATTAGGATTTTTTTCAAAATATTGATAAAGGCTTTCATAAGATATAAAATCCTGTAGAGATAAATTCAGACCCGGTTCTCGTATATATTCCTTCTCTTTCATCTCCGCTGATAAGAAATTAGCAATCGTTATGAGTTTTTCCTTTTCTGGAATGGCAGGATGAGTATGTCCAATGCTAATAAAATCATACCCATGTTGAAGGGCAAAGGAAATGGTCTGATTGAGTTTTTGGTCATCCATGCGAGTTACTCGATTACTCAAATCAGAATCTTTTGCATTACAATCTATCATTTGATCAATTAAATAACATTTTTCTCCCTGCAAAATTCCTGATTTTCCAAGTAAAATGAAAGAGTATTCTTTTGCGGTTGCTGGAACATTTATCATAGCTACTAATTTTTTATAGGCATCTGTGACCTCGGGTAAAAAAAGCATGGGAGTATAATCATCCTCTAAAGTCATCGGAGATATTGGGGTATCACCGATATCCATATTTCTTTGAAAAACGAGTTCAGGGTTATCACTTAATACTTGCATAGAACTATTAATGATATTATCAAAATTTGATGTTCCCAATAATCCACTTTTCTTAACATCCAATAATGTTCTTATTTCACTCATGAAATGCCTCCTACTAACTAAAAAGAAAGACCTACCATGCAATTTCATTATAACACTAATATTCTTTTTTATAGCTAAAACTCAATTTGTATACTACAATCTCTTTTTCTTCATCAATTTCTCTTATTCAGCTTTAGCTAATTTTTCACATTTGAATTCAAATCTTTTCAGGATAGTTAATAAATGATTTGTTATTTTATGAATGAGAAAGGAAATGCAAAGGATAATAAATAAAGATAAAATTATAAACATACCAGAATTAAAGTGAAAATGAAATCGATCACCTAGGAATTCTAAATATTTAAATACAACATGATGAATCAAATAACTTTCATAAGAAATGCTTCCTAAAAACAGACTAACTTTATTACCAATTTTGTATCTACCCATTATTTGTAAGAGAAATAATAATAAAAAGATACCTAAAATTATTTTGACGAAATAATCACCAACAAAAAATACAGGTTTTACTTTCAAATACAATAAACCAAGTATCAAACTAGAAAAACAGAAAAAAACACACTTACTAAAATACTGATGATTTATCCATTTGTTGTATATGCTCAAAAAATTATATAAAAGGATACCGTATGCAAAGCCTAGACTTTCAACCTCCCAATGCATGGATATATTGGGAAACATTTTTCCCAACAAACTATAAAAAATTACAAAAGTAATCAGAAGAAAATCTTTCCATTTAGAATTTTTTACTATAATATTTACCACATAGAAAAGTATATAAAATAATAACAATAATTTAACCCAATCACTAATACCAAATATACTTAATAAGACGGATTTATAGGATTCATGGTTGATAATTTTTATAAACATATTCAAAAGGTTAACAAAAAATTGTGGAATTAAAAGTTTCGGTAGCCTAGTAAACCAAAAATTTTTTAAATAATCTTTTTTGTGATGAATACCATATTTCAAACCATATGATGAAGTCATGAAAAAAATGGTTACACCTATATAAGCAAAGCTACCAATCATATCTTGAATTTTATTTTGATATAAGGTTGGAATATGAACTAACACAACGATTATACAAAAGATACCTTTTATCGCGGTAGTATCTTCGATGCTAAATATTTTTCTATCTTTTTCGCATTTCAAATCATAAGTAACAATAAAAATCAAAATAAATAATAAAATTATCATGATTGCATTAGTCATTCCTTCACCCACTTATTTTTTGATTTTCTTTTTTTAATATATAGATAAGCAGTTATTCCCATTTTTTTGTCAAATGAAATATATTAAAAATTAAAGTTTCATTTTTTATGACTTTTTATTTTCTTCTTTCGTAAATATTGGTTCTATTGTACCAAATACGTAAGATCTATTTTCATATGGAAAACAAAGAGTTTGATTAGCATCAATATAGCCTACTACTTCATCCATTTCTTTGGTTGGATTAACAGTAGTGATAGGTACAGCATTCATTCCAACATTCGCACGATAATTTCTAACAATGCGATCAGATCTCGAAGTTTCAGAACTTGCAGTTTTCCTATTCACATCTGTTTTTGGCGAAGTACCAATTTTATGAATATCGATTCCACTACAATAGTAAATATTAGGTACGGAATAAAAATCTGCACAAGTCCTATTACCAATTGTTGTCATCTTGAGAGCACAAACGATTGCAAGAGCATATTTGTCTTTTTCATTTCGGGTAGGAGTAGCTAACATCCCAAAAGCAGAAACTCCTCGATTTCTACACATTTCAGCATAGGATTTAAGATCTTGGTCTGAAAAAGATTCATAGAATCCTCTCTTAATATGAGTGTGAAAATGCATCACAGCAGGAGTTATTTTAGCAATTCTATAATCACTTATTCTATTGTTCAGTTGTTCATAATTTTCATCAGTTGCATATACAGATTATAAATTGCATCTTCGCAAATAAATTGAGAAGTATGGTAATCAAAATAATATACGATTTCATCAGTATTGGAATCTTGATTAATTCTACCAACAAAAAAGCATCCCCGTTCCGCATCCAAAGTGCTACTTTCAAGCATTAAATTCTGTAAAAAATTCCAAGCTTTTTCACTAAAAATAACTTTAGCAGTTTCTCCTAGAATTGGTATATCTATATATTGATCATAAGAAACTGTTCTTAAAATTTCTTCCATATTGTTCTCACCATCCTCTTATAATTTAACATTTTTAGTGTTTTATTACAAGTGAAAAAAGCTTAACAAAATTCATTATAATTTAATCAATAGCACAGAAAATAATAAAAGAGTAGAAAGTCAATATTTTTTAATCAATTTGCGATTTATCGACGACCTAATAAAATCAACAAAAAATGACACCCAATTAAGGGTGTCTCCAGAGGAAACTCTAAATATCAGTTCGCAACAATTTAATAATGTATCAAAGTTTTATAAATTTGTTAAAGTTTATTAAAATAACTTTATTTTTTGTAGTTAGTGTCTAGAATTAAATATTAAGAATAAGTTTAACACTGGCAGTAATATTTTCATCGCTTAATTGTGATTCTAGATTTAAACTTTGGATCATTGCAGAATACTGAATTCCTTTTTTTAATTCTACTAATAATTCTTTACAATAATATCTTGGTACATAACCTAAATGATATGATTTATCATTTTCTTTAAAAATAATTTTAATTGCATTTGAATCCTTGGAATTTTCTGGTTCCGGATCCAAATATAATTTTTTATTGACCCTAAGATATTTTTTACATTCTTCTACATCACAGCAATGACTTGTACCTGCTACATCAAACTCAATTTTACTTGAATCAAAAGCGGGAACAAATTCATAATTATCAGTAATTGTTCTTCCACGTGTTGCCTTTAAAATTTCAAAATCATCTGAGTCTTTTTCCAAATTGTAGCAATTTAAAATTTCTAAATAATCTGGTCTTGTTTCATTCGGTAATCTTGTTAAAATATTTGTAAATAAATCTTCGCTTTCATATGATTTAGTTAAATCTTCAAAACCTGGAAAATATTTAAATCCTGCTGCTCTAGCATCATCTAGTTCTGGATTAACATAATTAAAAATATATCTGTTATTTTTTCTTACTAATGATCCGATTTTATATCTTCTACGTGAAATGGCCTCTTTCCAAATTAGCCATAATTCTTCTTTCATTCTTATCACCTTTTTTTACCTTATATTTAATAGTATGTTTCTGCGTCTAATTAAGTACATTATTATATATTTTTTATGTTCACTAGTCAACAATTCATCTGGTATTTTATTCACCAATTTTTCTATTATTTCATCTGTGAGTTTTTTTAAATTATTAATTTCAGGGTTAATATATTGTGGATAATTATCATATAAATATTTAATTAATTCAAAATGTTTGTATTGCTTTTTATGATCTTCCTTATATATTATTGTTTTGCTCCTATCAATATAGGCATCGAAATCTTTTAATCCACTATAATATTTTTCAGCATTTTCTATGTTTCTAAACTCTCTTAGTAAACTATCACCATTATCATATAGGGGAGAAATAGAACTTCTTCCTTGTTTTTCTGTAATTCCCCAATTTTCTTCATGTCTATCTTGTTCCCCTATTAAGGCATCGAAAAACATTATTTTAATAAATCCTCCAAATAAATCAGCATCTATATCATCTAATACAGATTTAATATTTGAAATAGTATAATAACTACTCCGCTCCTTAGTATTTTTATTTAAATATGCAACAATATCAGTATGGGGTGCATTAAATCTATCAGAAAAATAATAGTTTAAAACTCCTATCTTGTTATCATTATCAATTGCCAATTCAATTTTAGCACAATCATATCCCAAAACCTTTGCAATCTCATATGCCAACTTTTCAGAGCAAGCTTCACTACAATCATAATCTTCTCTTTCATATTTAAACATTGCTATCTCTTGTTTATTATTAATAGCTAGCATCTTTTTTCGTGAACCACGCACAATAGGTTCGTCCTGTATAAGTCTAAAATCAATTCCTATTTTTTTTATTTGATATTTATCCATAGAATCACCAACTATGCCTATTCTGCTTAGATTATACCATATTTTTTTATTTAATAATATACAAGCTTCTATTTTCGGTATTATTTTTTATTATATATAAATTATCTAATCTTTTTCCTTATCTATTCTTTTTTAATCATCTTTTCCAATAATAATTGTGATAGCACCACAAAAATATTTTTATAGTCCCTAGTATTTTTTTAGCATATGGTTAGTATCTAGAAAAATTTAAAAATCTCACAAATCATTATAGAATAACAAAAAAAGTTAGGTCTTTCAACCTAGCTTCAATGGAAAACTCTAAATATCAGTTCGTAACAATTTAATAATGTATCAAAGTTTTATAAATTTGTTAAAGTTTATTAAAATAACTTTATTTTTTGTAGTTAGTATCTAGATTTGATATCTAGAAATTAAAAATGACACGGGGATACACTATTTAAGTCTACTTACTCACAATTGAAATGTTATAATGTCATTAAGGTATTAATCACTTAATTTATTATATTCTTTATCGGTTTCTTTTTCTAACCATTCGTTTGAAGTTTCGTCATCTGGTACCTCTGCGGCATGACTAAACCAAGAATCAAGTTGTACTCCGTACCAATGCTTTACATTTTGTTTTATTACTACAATATTTCCTAGAAATAGTTTTTGTACCGTCTTTCCTTACCTATCATACGAGGCTAGTATTTGGTCAAATCTATCTGTTATTTTCCAATAATTCTTTTTCATCCATATAATATTGATAGTTCGATTTGTTTTTATTAGGGATAACAGATTTGCCAAACAGATTTATCGTTAGAAAAAAGGAATAAATATAGGACAAAATGAAAAACAAATCAATTTCTTGCTTTCATTTCTTCACATATCCTAACAGTCATTAAATCTTTGTTACCATTAAAATATTTATCTATAACTCTATTAAATACCTCATTATCAGATATATAAGAGAATAAAGTCATAGATGATTTTAATTTTAAAGAATCCACATCACCAAATACTTCTACTGAATCATTTGTATCAAGTTCTAATAAAGCATTTGATATTTCCATTAAATGGAATTTTAATAATTCATTATTTAAATAAGCTCTTGCCTCATCTAAACTTTTTATCTCATAATACTTAGCTGTTTCGCTCATCCCTAAACCAATTATCTGAGGAAAAATATACCACATCCAATGAGTTAGTTTTCTTCCATTTTTTACTTCTTTTAATGCTCTGGAATAATCCTCATTGTGTGCTTCTATAAACCTATCCAAATGATAATCTTTTTCTATCTTCACCTTAAATCACTTCATTTCTTTCTATAATTTTCTTCCTCTAAGGAAAACAAACATTCACTAACTGCTTGACCTCTACCAAAGATAAATAAAATCTTCGAAAAGATATCTATAAACATCTCCTCACAATTATGTTCTTTCATTATACTCACATACTCATCCCATTTCGTAGGATTTTTCTTAGCTCGACCTTTACGAATAAAATTAAAGATCTCTAAAGCAATATCTCTATCAATAGAGTGATCTAATAGATACTCTAGTATATCCTCACGTGTAGCTATAAGATTATCAAGATTTATTTTTCCCTCTGCTACTAGGACATCTTGATTATCGGCCCAAACATCAGTACCATGTCCTATACTTTTTACTTTGATATAGTCCCTTATCGTCTTAGGTTGCAATATCTCCGCAATCTCTTTTTCAAATTCATTAGTAAGGATATTTACCAATCCCTTTTCTTTATAATTACTTATAGGTTTCTTTTCATCAATCCTAATGGTTAAGAACTCATCTTTGTACTTTCTATAATCATCAACTGTTTCAAGTATAAAATCTTCATTTAATCTAAATGAAATATCCTTAAGAACAAGGTTATCTTTCACGTTCCTAAAAGATGGAATTAGTAAATAGTGGTTATCTTCAAGAGCATTTATTTCTTCGATATCTTCTTTTTCGTGGGTTCCATAAATAAATTTAACTTTATCAAAATAATTACTATCTACGTATCTAAGAAAATCAAGTGAAACAGTATGAATTAAATCAACACAAATAGTATTATCATTAAATAGTTCGTAAGGTAAATTATATTTTATGGGATCTACATAAGTTATATCTAATACATATAATACCAACAAATTATTTATTGTCCCTCTAAAGTGATAAGAAATAGATACATGAGAGTTATGTTCCTTATATTTATAAAGGATCTCAATAAGGAATAATAACCCCTTATCATATAGTAAATCAAGTTCTTTATGACACCTTCCAAGTAAATCTAAATTCTTATATTTCTGAGAGTACCTTTTCTTAAGTTCCTCAAATAAAAATATCTTTGCATTTCTATTTAAATACTCATATTTTTCTAGCATCCATTATCCCCCTTTGCCTTTATAATTTTACCTCTTATATAATCCAACGTCCATGCAAATAGTCATCTACATTGATATCAGACACATTAACAGTAGGAGAATACAAAAACAACGAATAAACCTTATCCCCTTTAACAACGATAATATCATCAGAATCACCAATTAAACCAATATCATCTACATTGACAAAACGTGAATAGTCAATTGCACCAAACTCAAAATCTCCATAATACTTAACTGTCTTTTCATGTGTTAAAACGGCAATACCAAACTCGGTAAAAACAATCTTTTTATAACGATAGTTGTTATCATTTATAAAGTCATGCCCATATCTTCCTTTTTTCGTTAAGCAAGTGATAGTCTTTTCTGCCCCAATAGCACATATAGTTCGGATATCAATAAGAATAATATATTTAACATCATCAAGTATCTTCTTACCATTTACAAAAACAATTCCATTCTTTAATAATATGACAACTTCTTGGTAGCAGGAAACTACTATATCCTTCACCATATCAATTGGAATGTCGTTAAGATAATCAGTATATTTTTTTATTACATTATATTGTTCTTCTAGATCCATACTGCCATGAAACTCGGCCAAATCTATACCGAAGGTAGTATGATTATAATTTTGTAATGCGTAAATACAAAATAATTTATCTCCACTAATTTCATTTAAAAAAGGTAATTTCTCATCAAAGGAATCTTCTATCTCAGCAACATTACCAACAATTCTATATTTTAATCCAAAACGAATATCTTGTACTAGGGATTGAAAATCTTTATCTCTATTACCAACTAATAGAGCAGACATCTCTCCACTAGAATCAACTATCGTTAGAAGAACATACATATAATTTTCTTCCTCATAAATCTTCTTTGATACAATACTAACATCAAGAGTAACGTTTTTAACTTTTCCTACAAGACTATCGATCTGAGATATAAATGAATCATAAGGAATTTTAGTTACTATTTTCTTAAAGCCAATCTTCTTCGCCATAAAAATTTCTCCTTCCATCTAAATTATATAAGATTATTTCATATATACAATGAGGCAGTTTTGTTTTTTATGAATATTTTTATAAAAATAATTTGTAATTATTTTCTTCTTAAACTTATTATTTTTTGAGGCTGATCTTCCTTGTATGAAACAATAACATCTTGTCCTACTTGTGTAAGACTATCATCCCAAACAACTATTTTCTTTCTAACATATTTCTTATCATTAACACTATATTGGACTTGTAAGGATGATGGGAAGATAGCACCGTCTAAAGATGTAGTTCTAATAGGTTTTTTATTGATTTTCAACCACCATAATTTTTTAACTTTAATGATGTTTCCTACTGTTTCTTCATTACTCATAATTTGTTTACCTCCTGATAATTTACGAACTATAACCTCATTGATTATTAAAATCAATAATGCCATTATAAATGTATATTCTAATTCTTTTATATCCTTATAAAAAGAATATATCAGCAAGCATAATATTAGTATAATAGAAACATAAAAATCTAATAAATGTAATCTTTGTTTTTTCTTGTTGTATAATTCGTTATTTTTTAAAATATTAACAACATTCTTATCAGACTTTTCTTTATAATCTTTATTACTAATTTTTTCACATGCAAATAGTTCGTTTATTGTAATATCAAGTTCGTTACATAATTTTTCAATAATAGAATAATCTGGTAATCTTCTACCGTTTTCCCAATTGGATATAGCACGATCAGTAACATCAAGTTTTAAGGCAAGTTCTTTTTGCGTCATATTTTTTTCTTTACGACATTTCGCAATAAACTTTCCTATTTTTTCTTGACTCATAATTTGCTCCTTTCCTATCCAATTATAATATTTCATTATTTAAAAGTAACCAAACAGAGTGTAGAGTTTAACAAATTACTAATACTAACACAAATCATAGTTTGTATTATTTTTTATTTGGTAAATCCTTGCAAGTATCAAGAACTATTTCTTTTAAAGATTCTCGATTATCTATATCATCTACTAAATACATGGGTTTAGCACCATCATAAGGAATAGATTCTCTCATATTGTATTTTTTATTACTATCCACTATTTTAACAAGTAATCTATCATCATATATTCCACCAAATAACATTCCATTATAATAAAGTAAATATTCTCCCATCATTGACTTGCAAGTAATAGTATCTAATAAGCTTAATTGTTCCAATACAAAATCTCTATAATCTTTTGTTGTAGCCATTATATCAACTCACTTTCAAATTACTTTTTATCTTACTAAATATTATATCATTTATTTAAAATATCTTTTATTTTTCTTAAACAAGGTTTTATATATTTTGTCGCCTAAATATCGCCTAGACAAAATCTCATATCGCAAAAACCCTTTAAAACAAACAAAAATGAGAGCTTTCGCTCTCTTCAGGGGGCTGAATATATATACACATAAAATAAATTATTGTCTATTATTTCCTTATATTTTAAGCATTTTAAAATTAAATCTAATTATAAAAATTTAAATAATTTTATCAAATTTTACTATTTGGGTACCTAAATGGGTACCTAATAATAACAATACTACTTAAGAATTCTTTATTAAAAGAAAGGATTAAAATTATGGAATTAAATTATACTAAATATGGAGATTATTATTTACCTAATCTTATACTATCTGAAAAAGAAAATAAGCCATTAAACAAATATGGATTATTAAAACTTAATTATTTAAAACAATATAAAAAGGCTTTATATCAAGAACTACTGATAAAAGAAAAACTTAATGAATATCTTTTTTCAGTCAGTAATAATACTTTAGAAAAATTTGAATTTTTAATGAAACAACTAATTAACAATGACCCAACCATTACAGAAGAATTAAAAGAGAAAGATCCATTACTTTGGACTCAAAAAATGAATAGTTTAAAAAATATTGCTGAAGAAATTATTCTAAAAGAAGATATATATGGTGATA
>CANQFE010000030.1 GCA_947598285.1 uncultured Bacilli bacterium | reverse complement strand
CTTTCGGTTGTTTTTAACTTATATTTATATCTTGGTATCCAAACAAAGTAACTTTCTATTTCACTTTCTGGTATTTCATCTCCTGGTTGATAATTATCTGCAACACCATCTTTTAATATGACAGCATTCGCCCATTTCTTTTCAGAATATTGATACCATGGAGATGTAGTACTAGTAATATCTGCTTTTGTGACTTTTCCACCTTTGTCACCTACATAATAATTTGGTCCTTCTGTTTCTGATATAACCACTG
Source organism: uncultured Bacilli bacterium (assembly GCA_947598285.1). GTDB lineage: Bacteria > Bacillota_I > Bacilli_A > RF39 > UBA660 > Ventrenecus. The sequence continues at coordinate 15,046 of CANQFE010000030.1, read as the reverse complement.
GTATAAGTCTTCCATTCATTAAATCTGGGATAGCTCCATTTAATGTTCCTTCTTCATAGATCTTACTAAAATGTAAATAACATTTTGTTTTTGTTGCTGTAATATCTTTTACTTCTGCACTCCATCTTTCTTGATTCCAATTGATATTTCCTGTTTGTTTTCCTGTTGCCATATCTTTACAATAACTACTACTGGTATCTAAACTATAGCCTTCATTTTTTCCTGGAGCTGTTTTTGATATTTTATCTTCTTTTCCATCATCAATATAAAAAGCAAATTCTAAATCTCCGATATCTTGGACTTCTCCTTCTATCATATCTTCATTTAGATTTGTTTGAAAGATGGCAAATGTTTTATATAGAAAAACTCCTGCAATTAATATGACACAAGCTATTGTAAATATGATTATTCCTTTTTTCTTTCTATTATTTTCTTTAAATTTCTCTAATTTCATTTAAATCACCATACTATCTATAATGATTCTATAATATGCCCCCCCCCCGGAGGTCAATTGACAGCATTTTTACTTAGAGAAAACAAAAAAATGGTAATTCATCTCTTACTAAACCATTTTTTCTATAAAATATTTTAGAATAAATTTCTAAGGAATTAACTCTATTTTTCTTGTTTTACTTATCTTAAACTTTTTTATGAGAAATAGTACCAAAAAACAACGCGGAAACTGTTATTGCTATTCACGCTCCCGTTGTTGTTATTGAATGCTCCAACTCCTGCGTCCGTCCCGTCATGCCTAGACCCACCACGTTTGAACCACGGATTGCCAGAATTCACAAAGTTCGCTAAGTCGGCATATCGCTAATCCCATTTTAAGATTAACAAAAGAAAAACAAAAAAACAAGACAAAAACAAAAAAATGGTAATTCATCTCTTACTAAACCATTTTTTCTATAAAATATTTTAGAATAAATTCTAGGGAATTAGCTCTATTTTTCTTGTTTTACTTATCTTAAACTTTTTTATGAGAAATAGTACTAAAAAACAACGCGGAAACTGTTATTACCATTCGCATGCCCGTTGTTATTATTGAATGCCCCAACTCCTGCGTCTGTCCCGTTTGTATAGGCTGCACCACGTTTGAACCACGGATTGTTAGAATTCACAAAGTTCGCTAAGTCGGCATATTGCTAATCCCTTCTAAAGTATATCACCAGCAAAAAAATTTTTTTCTTTTTTTGTTTTCTTTAAGTAAATAAAATGTAAAAATAATAATCTTGACAATCAAAATAGTTTTTTTTTATACTAAAGATGATGATTTTGTAAGAGAAATGAAAAAACGGCAAAGAATGACGAAAAATGATACATTTAAATCATATTTAACCACTTGTACTCGATTATTTTTCATTCTTTTGCGAAAATAATTGTAGGTGATTAAAATGAATTTTAAAAGATTAAGAGAATTAAGAAACTTAGAAGGCATCACTCAACAAACAATTGCAGATGTATTAAATGTTCAAAGAGCTACATATGCGGGATGGGAAACTGGAAAAGATATTATGCCTTTAAGACAATTAAATAAAGTCGCAAAATATTATAAAGTAAGTCTAGATTATTTAACTGGTTTATCAAATGATGAACAAAAAATGAAATCAAAAATTGGTGATGTAATTGATGTAAATTTAGTATCAGAAAACTTAAAAAAATGTCGCAAAGAAAAACAACTTACTCAAAAAGCTGTTGCTGAAGCGCTTCAAACAACTCAGTCTAACATCCACAAATATGAAACTGGTAAATGTTTAATCACAACTGTCTATGCTTTAGAATTTGCCAAACATTTTAAATGTTCTTTAGACGAATTATTAGGAAGAAAATAAGAGAGAGAAAATCTCTACTTCAGACTGTTGACAAATAGGTAAAAAAATTACTTATTTGTTTTTTTTTAAGTAACATTATACAATAAAATAAGGTTTGTAAGCTTAATTTTTGTATAGTAAGCACCCTTACATTTCTATTATAATGTGATAGATTTTAAATAACTTTTATTTATTAAATAATTCTGAATGACTACCGGTTGTAAAAAGTAATAAAATTAATTCTTTATCTTCTATTTTATAAATTAATAACCAATCTGGTGATATATGACATTCATAACATCCTTTATAGACTTTATCATCTATTAATTTATGATTTTTATATTTTGGATCTAATTCTTTCCCTTCAGCTAATTCATTAATAACATTTTTTAATTTTGATAAATCTTTACCTTGTTTTTTAATCATTTTATAACTTTTATTAAATCTACTAGTAGAATCTACTTTATATTTAGTTTTAGTAAAAACTAATTCTGTTTTCATTTTATTCCTTATCTAAATTTGCAAATAATTCTGAAGGACTATCATAGGGCTTTCTTTTATTATTTTTAATATCTTTTAAAATTTTTTCGCCTTCTTCTATTGCATCAAGTAACTCTGGACTAGGCGTTGAATTAGGTATTTTTACTTCAAATGGGATTCCATGTTCATAAATTGCTCTTTTTAAAAACATATTAATTGCAGTACTCATATTAAGACCTAAATCATTGAAAATTGCAGTTGCTTCTTCTTTAACATCTGTAGGAACGTTTACATTAATTGCACTTGTTAAATTTGCCATACTTAAACCATCTCTCTTTCATACTTAAATTTTATCATTTTCATAAAGAAATATCAACATATATCTATATATTAGATTATAATATAATATGTTTTGACTTAAATACAGCTAATTTTGAAATAAATCTTTCTTTAAGTAATTAAAAAATCTATCTTAAATAGACAAGATAGATTCAGGTTGTTAACAATTTTCATTTTAATTCATAATGTCAAAATTAGTCAACAACCTGTAGTTGGGAAAAAAATCTCTACTTTTTAAAACATCTTATCAACATTTTTAGGAACTTTATCCTCAATAATCGTATGAATAATTTTATCTTCTTTTTCTTTGGATACTTCTTTTCCAGTCATTTTACTAAGAGTCTGAATCACTTCCCTTAAAGTTTCTTCATCTTTCATATTTCCATTTTGCAATTTTTCGGCTAAAGACAAAATCACATCTTTGCTGACTTTTGTCTTTTTTTCTACTTTTTTAAAAAAACTATCTCCAAATTCCATAGATATCCCTCCTAAGAGTATTCTATGAAATAAAATTATTTTCCGTCCCAATTAATTTCATCAGGACGCATTTGAAAAACCTTAGCTATTTTTACCGCTGTATCATAATAAAGTCTTCGATTATGGTGTTCAATATGCCAATAATAAGACTTACAAACACCTATTTTTTTAGCCATTTCCTCACAAGTATAACCTTTTTCTTTTCTTAGTTCTTCTAAAGTTTGTTTTTTTTTCATGACAACTCTTCTCCTTCAATTACTCTTCTTTTTTATTCTTAAACTTAAAAAGAATTGGTGTTCCGGTAAAATCAAAATTTTCTCTCAATTGATTTTCCAAATATCTTTCATAACTAAAATGAATTAAGCCTTTATCATTCACAGAAAAACTAAATTTAGGAGGATCATTATCTTCCTGACGAACAAAATAAATTTTTAAACGACGTCCACGATAACTTGGTGCTTCATGTAATGAGGTAGCAGATTGAATACATTGATTTAATAAAGAAGTTGGAATTTCCTTATGATAATTTTCATAAGCTGAGATAATTGTTGGCATTAAAGTATCGACTCTTTTAGAAGTTTTAGCTGACAAAAAAACCGTTTTAGCATAAGTAGCAAACTGAAATTCATATTTTAATTTTTCTTTCCATTTTTTAAGTTCTAGATCAGAAGATGCTACTGTATCCCATTTATTCACACATAAAACAAGAGCTTTTCCAAGAGAAATAGCCATTCCAGCAATATGTTTATCATGTTCAATAATTCCTTCTTTTGCATCTAAAACAACGACACAAACATCACTTTTCTCAATTGCTTTTAAACTTCGAAGAAAACTATATTTTTCAATAGATTCATAAATTTTTCCTTTTTTCCGCATCCCTGCCGTATCAATCATAACATATTCTTTTCCATGATATTTAAACTTTGTATCTGTAGCGTCCCTTGTTGTCCCAGCAACCTCACTAACAATTGCCCTATCTTTTTTTAAAATTGCATTAACTAAACTACTTTTACCCACATTAGGTCTTCCAATAAAGCAAAATTTACAAACATCCTCTTCTTCTTTTTGATTCACTAAAATATCTTTCGTAATTGCTTCCAATAACGGCTTTAAACCAAGCTTATGAGTAGCAGAAACACCAAAAACCTTTTCAAAACCAAGTTCATAAAAAGAATAAATTTCTTCTTGTTTTTCTGGACTATCTAATTTATTAACAACAACATAAACTTCTTTTTTGGTTTTTTTTAATAAATCACGAATTTGATAATCAACGAAAGTTAACTCTTCTTTCCCATCCACCACAAATAAAATTAAATCGGCTTCATCCATGGCAAATGTAGCTTGAGCTAAAATATCATTGCCAAAATGTTCTTGATCAAATTCTAATCCACCAGTATCAATTAAAGAAAAAGATTTTTCTTGATAAGTTACTGTTCCATAAATTCTATCTCTTGTAATTCCTGGCAAATCTAAAATAATCGACTTTGCTTCTCCAACCAAGCGATTAAAAAGACTAGATTTTCCCGTATTTGGTCTTCCAATTAAACAAACCGTTTTCATAAATCACCCCAAAATCAATAAAATATTCTAACAAAAAAGAAAATTATTTGCAAATGTTAACTGGTCTTTCAATACAAACAACATTTCCGGATGCATCACGACTACTTTGACCACTCCCACAAATCGGTAAATCTTCTCCACAAGCCTTAGGAAGTTCATTCGCTTTTTCACTATCCGAATAAATATAATAAGCATAAGCTCTGACTCCTCTTAAATAAACTCCAACCGTTCCTTCCATTTCCGTACCAGTAACGGGATTTAATAAATAATATTCTGTAACACTTCCATCCTCATTTGCTTTGGCTTCATTTTTGATAACTCCTTGTTTAATAAAATCCGAAATTGTCATAACTTTAGTACAACTAGTGGATAATTGACTTTGATGAGAGTCTCCCCATCTCTGAGCATCTTTTACTAACAAATCTACTTTTTCACAAAACATATCTTCATTAATACTTTTCGAAATTCCCATTGAACTTGTAATAGCAATGGTAGATAACAATGCAATCAAAACAATAACCGCGAGTAACTCAACTAAAGTAAATCCCTTTTTCATACTATCACCTATGTTAATAGTACCACGAATAAAAAAAGAATACAAAATGATTCAAAAATAACTGACAAATAGTGGACAAAAAAAAGACGATAAACTCGCCTTAAAAAGAGTCAATATTTAATTCAATTCGTCCTAATTCATGCAAATAAGCATAAGCATTAACCAAAGTTCGAATTGCTTTAATATTTCGACCATCTTTTCCTAAAACAGATCCCATTGTTTTTTCCGGAACCAAAACTTCTAAAATCGTTTTGTCTTCTCCATCATAACTACTTACTTTAACAAGATCTGCTTCTTTACAAATACTTTTCACCAAATATTCGGTATAACTAACTAAATCCATTTTATTTCCCTACTTTTTTACTTTTTGATTCAGCAAATTTTTTCATAATACCTTGTTGACTTAAAATACTACGAACTGTATCAGTAGGAAGAGCCCCTTGACTTAACCAATAGAGTGCTTTTTCTTCTGAAACACTAACAACTTCATTTCCCTTAATTGGATGATAAGTTCCGATAACCTCTAGAAAACGTCCATCTCTAGGACTTCTAGAATCTGCTGCGACAATTCGATAAAATGGTTTTGCTTTAGAGCCCATTCTTTTTAATCTTAATTTAACTGCCATAAACATTCCCTCCTTTTTTGATTAAATCTATCATACCAAAGAAACTTTATGCTGTCAACCAAAAAATGTTGACATGAAAGAAATAAAAAATGCCATCTATCCTTTGATGGCTTTCCCTTATTCTAAATAATCTTCTTTCACTTCATTAATATCTTCAATTTCATTATCATCCACAATTTCTTCATAATCATCATACATATCTTCAATTGGAACTTTAATCTTTGTATCTCCTACAATTTCAACCCCAAGCTCTTTTTCAATATCTAAAAGAATTTTACCATCTTGGGTTTCCACATTAGTCACTGTTGGTTGTCTTAAGCTACGAACTATAATTTCCGAATCATTATTTAAAGTTGCTTGATCACGAAGCGGAACATTCATCACCTCATGATATCCAAAACGCTTTGTATTCACTTTCGTTTTTGTATCATTATCATAAGAATACCAAACATTAACATCAAATGAACCATCTACCCCTACTTTACCCATTTGATTTTTTCCCGAAAAATTATGATTAATGACCCAACAACCTAAAACAGTATCTACAGCCTCATCTGGAACAAAAGAAAAATTCATATGATTTGTTTTTTTAGCTTTTCCAATCACTGCTTTTGTAACAATCTCTTTATAATTGGCCATTTTTATTCACCTCTACTCTAATGTATGCAAGAAAAAGACAATTGTGTACAAAAAAACAGTTCCATGATAAAATATTTTTGGAGCGTGATAAAATGGATTGTTTATTTTGTAAAATTGCGAAAAAAGAAATCAAAAGTAATATTTTATATGAAGATGAAGACATTATGGCCTTCTTAGATATCGATCAAAAAATTTCTGGTCATACTTTAGTTATTCCCAAAAAACATGTGACCGATTATATGGAACTAAATAATGAAATCGAAACCAAAATGTTTGATGTAGCGAAAAAATTACAACCAACCTTGATGACTAACTTAGGAAAAACAGCATGTACTTTATCAATGAATTATGGAGATGCTCAAATAATAAAACATGTTCATCTGCATATTTTACCGCATTTATTCCATGAGAATAGTTCACTAACTGAAGAAGAAGTGATGCAAAAAATAAAAGGCGAAGATTAATTTTTTTCTTCGTCTTTTGCTTTCTCTTTAATTGATTTTAATAAAAAGACATTTCTTTCTTTCATACTAATATTTTGAAAAACTTTTTTAATTTGATTCATCGTCAAATTTTCAAGCATTTCTTTTTCATTGCAAATAATTTTTCCATAATGACTTAAATAATAAGCAATTCGATCATTCACAGCTTCTGGATCTTCATAATTTAAAATTAAATTAGCAATGGTAGCGCGAACTTTTCGGAAAATATCTGTTTCATCAAATTCCAAATGTTCCAAACGGTCAATAAAAAGTTGAGCGACTTCAAAAGGATATTTTGTTTGAGCACTCACTTGAATGGTATAATAATCTCTATCTTTATCAACCCAAGCACCAATGGAATAAATCATTTTCTTTTGAATTAAATTTTCTGTAAAATAAGAAGTTGTATCAAAATTACTTGATAAAACGAGCTGCACGATAAACTGAGAAAGAACTGGATCAAAAACCTCAACATTCTTTGCCGGAATTTTGACAGTAACATAAGCTCGTGGAGCTTCAACAACTGCATAAGCTTCTTGAAAAGGACAAACAACTTTTTTAGGTTCTTTATATTTTTCTAATTTAGGTTCTTTAAAAACTGGAAACTTTTTCTTTTTTTGATTTTCTCTTACTAAATGCATCACATGATCAGGATCTACATTCCCCGTGACAATTAACGTCATATTTTTAGGATGATAAAAAGATTGATAAAGTGTTTCTACATGTTCAAATTCCATTTTTTTAATATCTTCAAAACTCCCAAGTCCAGTAACCCGATTAGGATAAACAGAAAAAACACAATTTTGAATTCCATAAAAAGAGATTCGTGAAGGACTATCTTTCCGCATTCTTGCCTCTTCTAAAATAGGTCCTCTTTCCAAATCAAAAAGCTTTTTATCAAGGATTTTTAGCTCTACTGAATCCAGTAATAAATTTAAATTTTCATCAAAATGATTTGTCCCGACAAATTCAAAACAAGTCTTATCAGGATAAGTACTAGCATTACTATAAGCTCCAATTGAATTAAATTGACCAAGTAAAGGAGACTCTTTTTTATTACACAAACAATGTTCCAAAAAATGTGCGGTTCCAAAAGGAAGATGATAATGCTTCTTGCCAACAGAAAAAGAAACCGTTTCAGCTCCACAGCCCACCATCAAACATCCTTTAAAAGTATTGACTTTAGAATTAACCCAAATATAAACTTTTAAACCATTTTCAATAGTATCTTCATAGATGACTTCTTCAAGTCCTTCTAATTTAATTTCTTTCATCTTTTTTCCCCTCCTTTAACAAATAAAAGAAAACTCTTTTCATTTGTTTAGCCACTCTGACAATATCATCTAAGGTAACTTTCGGAATCATTTTTTCATAATCTGTATACATTGGAGCTTTTTCTAAAGAAGAAAAATAAAATTGATCTAAAACACCATAGATACTATCTTCTCTTAATTTTAAATCACTTAAAAATTTATGTTTTTGCTCTTCTAAAAAATGAGGTTTGATTTCTTGATGAATCATTTCTCTCATTGCTTCTAAAATACATCGATAAGCAATTTCCCAATTAGAATAACTAAGTCCTACTTTAACATAAGCAATAAAATCATCATATTTAAATTGAAAAGATGTAAAATAGCAAAGAGCTTTGCCAATTCGTAACTTCATTGTCAATTTATCACTCATTCCAGCATTTCCTAAAATTCGGGCGAATAAAGGAAGAACATAAAAGCGATCAAAATAAGATAGTTCTTTTATTTCATAATAAAGAATCATTTGACTTTGCTCATAAGGACTATCAACAAAAACTTTATGATAACGTGGAAAACGATTGTGAATTTGAAAAGGAATTTGAGCAGTCACAATAGAAGATTTTTGGAAATTTTTCTCAATCAAAGAAACCACATAATTCATATCCAAATTACCAATCACTAAAATTTCACAATAAGAATTTTGAAACATATTTTGATATTCTTCTTTTAAATCTTCTTTCGTAATAGCTTCAATTTCTTCATGAGTTCCAATCACCCTTCTTCCCGATAAAGATTTTGGAAACAAAAGTTTTTTAGACTCAACCATAGCAAAAGAAGCCGGACTTTCTTTATAAGAATCAATATCTCGATGAATATTTTCCTTTAAAATATCAATCACATCTTGAGAATATTCATGATTAATTTCTAAAGGATGCTGCAAAATTTCAAAAAGAAACGCAATTAATTTTTCTAAATATTTTTCATCTTGCGTATATTTAGGATGAACAAAATCCAGACCAAATTCAGAAAAAATATTATATCCTACTCGCAAAGTATTAGTTGATAAAGAAGCATTATATAATTCTTCAATTTGAATTTTCATCTCTCTTCTAGTTGGATACTTTGAAGAAACAAAAGCTAAATAAGAAGCAAGAAACATTCGGGGAGTAAGCTTTAATCTTCTAGCATCAGCTCGAAAATTGACTTCTATGTAACAATTTTTAAATTTTTCCGTAGCAATGGTATAAACTTGATAACCATGAAAATCAAAAGTTTTGTATTCCATAAATTCTTAAATCCTCCTTTCCTTAGTATAGCCCAAATAAGATTTTTTACACGCCTCATAACATCGAAGAAAGTATCCATCTGTCATACCAGCAATAAAATCAAGGGTGATTCTTTCAGGAGTATTTTTAAGAAGATATTCTTCTTTCATATCATTTAAAAAATCAGTATAAATTTTAGATTTGCGATTTTTTTCTTTTACATCTTTTAAAAATGTTTCAAAAACAATAGTAAACTTTTTTCTCACTTCTTCTTTTTCTTTTTTAGATAATGAGACATCATAAATATGTTGATAATTAAATTTTTTTAAAAAAATCACTGCCTGATAAACTTCATCACTCATTTTAAGATAAGGTTTACCAATACTATTTTTAATAATATCCATGACAACTGTATTTACAATTTCTCTATTTTTGGTTCCTAATACAGAAGAAATTTCTTTAGGAATCTCTTCTAATTGAAAACGACCCAGTAAATAAGCATCTTCAATATCCTTTCCTAAATAAGCAATAATATCACTTACTCTTACCACACAACCTTCTAAAGTCATTGGAATTAACTTTTTAACAACATTAGGATCTTGATAAGATTCTTCATATTCTTTTAAAAATTCTTTTGGACTTTTTTCCCTTGGAGCATACTCTCCCAAAACAAACTCACCATTATGACACATAATCGCATCCAAAACTTGAACACACAGATTTTTGCCGTCACCATGATCTTCAATCTCCATCAAAAGACGAACACTCTCAATGTTATGATAGAAATATCCTTCATGATAACGAAGACTGATTTCATTTAAAACGGATTCACCAAAATGGCCAAAAGGAACATGGCCTAAATCATGGCCTAAACTTGCAGCTTCAATCAAATCCTCATTTAATGCCAAAGCTCTACCAATTGTTCTAGCTATTTTACTGACATATTGAGCATGTTGCATTCTTCTCGTGATATGATCATTATCTTTTTTAGAATAAACTTGAGTTTTATCATTATAACGGGAAAAAGCAAGTGTATATAACACCCGATCAATATCTCGAAAAAAAGGACTTCTAATATCTTCTTTTTCTTCCTGAAACCGAAAGTATTTCTGATCATCACAAGCATAAGGAATTAATCCTTCATTATGACGCATCATATTTTTTTCATATAAAGTCATAAAGTCACTTCCTTTTCTTTATCATAACACTTGACCATAGTTTAAACAAGTTAAAATAACCAGAAAGAAAGTACAAATTGCTTCCCTAAAAAAAGAAAAGAAAGTTTTTCTTTCCCTTCCTTTTAAAATAAAAAAAGAAATGTTATAAATCCCATTTCCAATGTGTCACCTCATCCATATCATATCCATTTAAATTGATAAAAGAATGATGCTTTTCTAACATTTCTTCACAATATTTTTTCAAATCTTTTCCATCAAACTGAGGCAAATAAGAAAGAGCAAGTAAAACCAAATGATACCTATCAATTTTATTTTGAACTCTCATATCAAATGGAGTTGTAATTGTTCCTTCTTCCACATAACCTCGCACATGAAGATTTTGATTCGTACGATTATAAGTAAGCTCATGAATAACATTCGGATATCCATGAAAGGCAAAAATAATAGGTTTATTTTTAGTAAAAATAGAATCATACTCGGTATCACTAAGTCCATGAGGATGAACTTTATCTGATTGAAGTTTCATTAAATCAACCACATTAACTACTCGCACCTTTAAATTAGGTAATCCTTTTCTTAAAATACTTGTCGCGGCCATAATCTCTAAAGTAGGAGTATCTCCCGCACAAGCAAGAACAATATCAGGCAAATTATCCAAATCATTACTAGCAAAACCCCAAATGCCAAGTCCTTGTTCACAATGACGAATAGCTTGTTTCATACTAAGCCATTGAGGTCTAGAATGCTTACTAGCAATAATCAAATTAATATAATCTTTTGTTTTTAACACATGATCGATAGTAGATAAAAGTGTATTGGTATCACACGGTAAATAAATACGTGCAATTTCGGCTTTCTTAGTTAATAAATGATTAATCATTCCCGGATCTTGATGAGTATATCCATTATGATCCTGTTGCCAACAATGACTGGTAAGTAAAAGATTCAAAGAAGCAATCGGTTTTCGAAACGAAATTTCTTTGGAAACTTTGAGCCATTTAGCATGCTGACTAATCATAGAATCAACAATCCTCGAAAATGATTCATAACTATGGAAAATTCCATGCCGCCCAGTTAACAAATATCCTTCTAACATTCCTTCACACATATGCTCAGAAAGCATTGAATCAATCACACGACCATCATAAGCTAAAAACTCATCAGTATCTAAAATAAAGCCATCCCATTGACGATTTGTTTCTTCAAAAACAGCATGAAGACGATTTGATAATGCTTCATCTGGTCCAAAAATTCTAAAATTTCGTTGATCACGATTTAAAGCCATAACATCTTTTAAATAAACTCCTAAAAACCGCATATCTTCATTTTCCTGATTTCCCGGATAAGAAAGAGGAAAAGCATATTTTTCTAGTGGTGGTAAAACTAATTCTTTTAAAAGTTCTCCACCATTGGCATAAATATTCGCGCCCATTCGATATTCTTTTTCGGGAACAACTTTTCGAAATTCTTCTCTTAAAGTACCCTTTTCATCAAATAATTCTTCAGGATGATAACTAAGGAGCCACTCTTCTAATTGTTTTAAAGATGTAGAAGAGTCCTCTTGAATTTGAATCGGAATTTGATGAGATCGAAAAGATCCTTCAATCATTTTTCCATCAATTTCTTTCGGTCCCGTCCATCCTTTAGGAGTTCTTAAAATAATCATTGGCCAAAGCGGTCTTGAAGTTACATCTTCTTCTCTTGCTCTTCTTTGAATTTCTAAAATACGTTCAATAACTTCATCCATGACTTCAGCCATAACTTCATGAAGAGTATTTGCATCTTCTCCTTCAACATAATAAGGAAACCAGCCATACCCTCGAAATAAAGAATCTAACTCTTCTTTACTAATTCTCGAAAGAATCGTTGGGTTTGCAATCTTATAACCATTTAAATGTAAAATTGGTAAAACGGCACCATCTGTTTTAGGATTTAAAAATTTATTTCCATGCCAACTTGTTGCCAAAGGACCTGTCTCTGCTTCGCCATCACCAACAACAACAGTCGCGATTAAACCAGGATGATCAAGTACTGCACCAAAACCATGAGCTAAACTATATCCTAATTCTCCTCCCTCATGAATACTTCCAGGAACTTCAGGAGCTACATGACTCGATGTTCCTCCTGGAAAACTAAAATGTTTCATAAATTTTTCTAAACCAGCTTCATCTTGAGTAAATTCTGGATAAACTTCACTATAGGTTCCTTCTAAATAAACATTACTCATAGTCGCTTGACCAGCATGACCAGGACCACTAATCCATAACATAGACAAATGATACTTTGAAATGACTCGATTACAATGAGCATATATAAAATTTTGCCCAGGAGCACTTCCCCAGTGACCAACCAATTTTGCTTTAATTTGAGAAAACTCCAAAGGTTTTCTTAGCAAAGGATTACTTTTTAAATACAAACAAGCAGCTGAAATATAATTAGCAGCTCGAACATAACCTTGAATTTGATATAACTCCTCTTCACTCAGTGTAACCTTTTTCATAAAAAATCCCTCTATTCTAAAATTAGTATACAATAAAAGAAGCAAAAATACAAAGAATTTCCGATAAATTAGATAGAGAAATTTCCAGAATCTTTCTTTTTTTCGACAAGAAAAAAGCTTGCATTTTAAAATCTTTTATTATATAATCATATTGCACAAGAAAAACGCGCCCATAGCTCAATTGGATAGAGCGTTAGACTACGGATCTAAAGGTTAGGGGTTCGACTCCCTTTGGGCGCACCACTTAAGGTGTCAATTTCGAGAAGTAGCACAATTTGGTAGTGCACTTGGTTTGGGACCAAGGGGTTGCAGGTTCAAATCCTGTCTTCTCGACCAGTTTTGATGATAAATCTAGTCATAGATTTAATGATACAAAAAAAAATTACATGACAAAAATCATGTATTTTTTTTACTCTCTATTCATCATCTTCTAAAAAGAAATGAACCATCTTCTCATAGTTATCTTGACTATTTAAACAAGTATCGATTAAATAACTCTTTTCACCATTTATTTGATATTCCTTAATACCTCTTAGATAAAAATCTTTATTTCTATCTTCAATAAAAAATGGCATAATATCATGATATAAACATTCTCTAAACAGAATCATTCTCCCAACTCGACCATTTCCATCTTGAAAAGGATGAATACTTTCAAATCGAACATGAAATTCAATAATATCTTCAATCGTTTTTTTGGTTATTTTATCATACCAATCTAATAAATTTTTCATATCACTTGCAACATGACTTGGTAAAGAAGTGACAATATTTCCAACAAAATTTTTTCTCTTTTTATATTCTCCAACATTAAACCATTCTTTTTCACTATCCGTTAAAGTTCCATCTTTTAAAATGAAATGAAATTTTTTTATCATTTCTTCTGAAATTTTATCATCAATCGTATCTAACATATATTTAAATAAAGTAAAATGATTTTTCGTTTCTGTGGCATCTTTTAAAACAATAACTTTATCACGACTCGTTAAAATAGTTCCTGTATCATAAATACTTGCAGTTTCATCAGGAGTGATTGTCGATCCTTCAATATGATTTGTATGATACGCAAAATCTAATTGAGTTTTATGATATAGATTGCCAGACAAATTCATATTTTTTTGTTCTATCAAAGCTTTTTTAATTTTACTTATTTCCATAAATCATTCTCTCCTTTTGCTTATATTTAGATATACAAATTATACCATTTTTCTAATACTTTTACCATGATTTCGTTATTAAAATATCTTCACACACTTAAATTCAAAAATAAATGGTCCATTTTCCTGTCTTCTTGACCAATTTTGATTATCAATATAAAATAACTTTTTATAACAGTCAATGGCAAATAAAGGATAAATCCCATTTTTGCCATACATATATTATTTTAATGCAAAAATGATTCGGAAATGGGCAAATCTCTAGCGACTTTTCTTATTGAAAAATATTAAATTTTTTAACGCACTAAAAAAAGAAGGTAATTTCCCTCTTTTTTAAAAAATCAAACCGCCAAGAATAATTGCAAGTAAGATGTATAGAATTAATATAATAAATGCTCCATTTAAGAAGTTACTATTGTTATTATTGCATCCACATCCACCATCATTTTGATTTTTGCAACAATTCATAAGGCACCTCCTTTATTTAAAGACTAAATGAATGCTCCGACAATTAAAATAAGTAAAATGAATAACACTAAAATGATTGCAGGACCTATATTACTATTTGAATTACAACCGTACATAAAACTCCCTCCTTTATTTGTCTTTTCAATTATAGTTTATGGTACTTTTTTTCTTTGGTGCATATTGGTAGTGTAGAATAAGTAAGGGGATTTATAATACTTTATAATTAAATTAAGTATAAAAGAGAGAAGGAAAATAGTC
>CANQFE010000029.1 GCA_947598285.1 uncultured Bacilli bacterium | reverse complement strand
CCTATAACTCCTAAAAATATAATCAATATTCCTATTACTAATAAATACTTCTTTTTCTTTTCCATTTTCTTTCACTCTTTCTTAGTATGATCTTTTCTAGACATTTTATGTCGTCTATCTTTAAGTTTATTATAATACTCTTTTATGAAAGAGTCTATATTCTAAAAAAACAAGATGTAAACCTGAAAAAAAAATCACCCTACTTTATAGAATGATTTTATCACATAACCCCCCCCCCGGCGTCAATTTACACTTTGCTTTCAAAATGTGTTTAAAAGATTAAAGCAATAAAAAAAAGCCTTATTTTAAAGCTATATATTTAAACTGGTGGCTCCAAGTGGAATTGAACCACTGACACAAGGATTTTCAGTCCTCTGCTCTACCGACTGAGCTATGGAGCCATGGCGGTTCGTACGGGAGTCGAACCCGTGATCTTCTGCGTGACAGGCAGACGTCATAGGCCACTAGACTAACGAACCAACATGGTTGCGGGAGCTGGATTTGAACCAACGACCTTCGGGTTATGAGCCCGACGAGCTACCAAACTGCTCCATCCCGCGATAAATTAAAATGGCGGAGGAAAAGGGATTCGAACCCCTGCGTCGCTTGCGCGGCCTCTCGGTTTTCAAGACCGATCCCTTCAACCGGACTTGGGTATTCCTCCAAAAAAGAAATGGTGCCCACGGCCGGACTTGAACCGGCATGGGTGATTAAGCCCGCAGGATTTTAAGTCCTGTGCGTCTACCTATTCCGCCACATGGGCAGGCACTGTCTTAAATACATAAGACTTCTTCATTATAATATTAAATCTTTAAAATAGCAAGTTTTTTTTGATACTTCTAAAAAAATTTATGATGTTTTCTTAGGGTTTTCTTCAATGTCTTTTAGTTTTTCTTCGATCCAAATGGGTAGCTGTTTTTTTAATGGAGCAAATCCGTGGTCAATTATGGCATCTTTTTCTTCTCCATATGGTGTACTTCGGATGCTACATTTTAATTTTTTATTTTCTTCGTCACATTCTAAAATGAGGCAAGGAATACTATCTCCTATTTTAGCATAATCAGTCACATTTTTCACAAAATGATTGCTTAATTCAGATATATGAATTAAACCAGTATAACCATTTTCAAATGATAAAAATATACCATAATTTTCAAAACCTGTCACTGTTCCATATATAATCTTTCCTTTTTCCATAATTTCACCACATGAGTTTATTATATCCAATTTCTCTTTACTTGTGAAGTTAAAACTTTTATAATAATTAAAAGAAAGAGGCAAATTTATGGAAGAAGAAATGACAAGTGAGCAAAAAATTAAAGAGCAATTAGAAGATATTCGTCCTTTTTTAAATATGGATGGTGGAGACATTGAATTTATTAAATATGAAGATGGATATTTATATGTTAAATTGTCTGGAGCCTGTGCCATGTGTGGATTTCAAGATGTTACTTTAAAAGATACTATTGAATCTTTTTTAAAAGAAGAAGTTCCTGAATTAAAAGGAGTCATAAATGTTTCATTGTGACTCCTTTTTTAAAAGCCAAGCAATTGGTTCTAAGGGAGCATATTTTCGAAGCATATACCATACTTTTTGAAGGAATTTTTCGTAGGCATCAATTTTATCAATCAGTGACAATAAAATGGTTTCTTTTTCTTTATATTCCATAATTTTTACATGAGCATCAAAATAATATGAAGGATATAATAGTCTTGCATATAACATAGATAAGCTATATAAATCTGGTTTTCGTAATTTTACAAAAGTTTCTAAATCAATAATTGCCAAATCTTCATCTTCAAAAAACATGCTTTTAATATAACTGGCAATATCTCTTACTTCTAAATCAAAAATAAAATTTAAAGGATTGTCATAATTAAGTCGATAATTGGGATAACTTACTCGCCGATGGGATAAGACAATTGGTAAGTTTTGGGGCTTGGGTATTCTTTTTTCAACTAATTTGGCATAGCTAATTGCATTTTCTGCTAAACCAACATAATAACTAAATGTATTTAAAATAATTGGATATTTTTTTCCCATTTCATGAACTTGATATTCAAAATAATCTACTTTTTCAGCCCATAGACTTGCCCATTCATTTCGATATAAACTACTTTTTTCATTTGTTAATACTAATAATTTTTGAAACTCCATCATTTCTAGAATACCATATTCTTTTTGAGGCTGGGTAACTTCTACTAATACATAGGGAATATTTTCTACCATTGTGACATAGCTTCCATAATAATTTAATACAAAAGGAAAAATGGGAATATTTTTTTTCCGTAATTCTTGGATGATAGCAAGTAATTCTTGAAATTCTTTTTCATTTCTTTTTATTTTGGTAAAATAATATGAATTGTTCTGATATGAAAAAAAGGCATAATCTTTTTCTTCTTCTATTTCATCAATTTTCATATGATAGGCATATAAAATATTTTCTTTCATATTTAAATATATGAAAAAAAGTTTAAGATTATTTCTTAAACTTTAAGCAGCTTTTGATAAATTTAATGTTGCATCGTTCGTAGGTGGAGTTGGAAACTCAATCACTGAATTTTCGCTAGACACAACAGGAGATTCTGGCATTACTGTGGCAGCAGGCTCTAAATTTATTGGTCCAGTCGGATTAACAGTTGGGTTAGATGGCATCACAGGTGTTTCTGGAACTGGTGGAACAGGATTTTCCATTACTGGGGTAGCTTGAGACACTTGAGACATTTGCATGGCATTTTCTTTGGCAATCATAGCTACTTGTTCAGCACTTTGAGCATTTTTTAAGAAGTCCATAGCCCTTTCATGTAAATTTACAATTTTTGTTTGCTCTTCTTGTATATCATTTTTATGAGTTTCTAAAATGGTATTAATCTCTTCTTTTACTGATTCTGTGAAATGATTTATTTCTTGAACAGTTTGGGTGATTAACTCTGTTACTTTGGCATTATAATTTGCTAAAGCAGTATCAACTTGTTCTTTTATTTTATCTACTACATTTACTTCTTCTTTGGTTGGAATAATCTCTACTCCACTTGGTTTTTCTTCTACTACTGTTTCTGAAGCTGGTGGAACAGGATTTTCCATTACTGGAGATTCCCCTATTACTGAAGTCTCTTTTTTCTCTACTACTGAAGGTTCCTCTTTTACTTCTGGAGGTGCTGCTGTCTCAGTTGAAGCGACAGGTGTTTCGGGAGCTGGTGGAACAGGATTTTCCGTTACTGGAGATTTCCCTAATACTGAAGTCTCATCTTTCTCTACTACTGAAGGTTCCTCTTTTACTTCTGGAGGTGCTGCTGTCTCAGTTGAAGCGACAGGTGTTTCGGGAACTGGGGAAACAGGATTTTCCGTTACTGGAGGTTCTCCAATTACTGAAGTCTCTTCTTTCTCTACTACTGGAGGCTCCTCTTTTACTTCTGGAGTAGTTGTTGATTCAGAAGGAATTTCAGATGATGCTTTCGTTTCATTAGAAGGAGACTCTGAAGGTTGATTTTTTTGTTTTAATTCTATAAAGTGATTTTTGGCATCTTCAATTTGAATTGGATTTACAGCTAACAAATTGCCACTAGCAAGAGCTTTTTTTACAGAAGAAGAGCTAAGTATTTCGATATTATCTTGAGCATCCATGCCAATACTATTTTTAATTAAAGCAACGAAAACAGCTTTTACTTCATTCCATGCTGCTGCATCGGCAATTGACTGATAAAGGCCATCTTTTTCCCAAAAAAATTCTAACACTTCATTGCCATTATTCATTTCATTTTTATCACATACTAAAATTGGAATATTTTTAATATTTGGTCTTGCATCACTCGTAGATTTAAAATAACAAATGATTCCTCTTTCTTCTTGATTACCATTTGGATCTTCTAGAATTATTTTTTCATTCATACAAATTCCCTCTATTCTAAAAAAATTATAACAAAAAACTTTTTAAGTTGCAATCCTTAATTTTCTTGCTTTACTTCTTTTTCTTTACTTAAAATAAAATAACGACATTCATATGCACAATTAGAGGCAATATATTCCTCTACTTTATCAATATCATTTAATGGTTTAAAATTAGGATTCGTTTTACTATTGAATCCCTTTAACCTTAGTTTCCCATAGGCCCAATCACCAACTATATAATCAAAATCTTGAAAATAATCCGTATATTTTTTGATAATCTCTTCTTCATTCACAGCATCTTTGACATCTTTTAACACGCTGTAGGTTGTTTCTCCTAAAATAATTTTTTTCAATTTTATTCTTCTCCTTTAATAAAATATTACTAATACACTTACAAATATAGCTGTTGCTAAGATACTAGCAAATAGTAAAAAATCAACATATCCATTTCCACTTGTGACACGATTTCCATATTTCTTATAATAATTTACCGCTTTTAGAAGCATATCATCCTTTTCTTTGGAATTAGCATCGACATGAAAGAATTCATAAATTTTTAAATTAACATTTCTTAAATCAGAATCACTTAATGAAGAAATTTGATCCATATTATATCCCGTTAATAAATAAGCTTCGGGAATTAAAGTACTTCTTCTAATTTCTTCTAAAACAAAATCGTGCTCTTTTTCAAAAGCAATACTTTTAAAATAAAAAGATAATTCATCTTTGTCTAAAACAAGATTTTCTAATTCTTTTTGAATGGAAGAATCTTGATTTTCTTTTAAATATAAATATTTTTTAAAAGTTTCTTGTTCTTCTTTAGGAAGATTCATCATTTTTTGTTTGTCAAAATACATATCAATTAAATATTTTTCTATTTTTAAAAATGAAAGATTAGGAATCTTTTTCATTTCTCTTTCTTTAACGTACGTTATAAAACATTGTTTAAAATCTTCTAATTTTTTCTTGGAAAAGCCATATTTTGTCATATTTCCATCAAAGCCACCCATATTGTGTTCATTATGAGTGATGTAAGGATTAATGATATCTAATTTGCCATAAATAAAAATTAAAGTACGAATGACCATTACAAGAAACGATGAGAAAGCTGGTTCTTCTGGTTTATCTTTATATTTTAAATAGCTTTCTATCGCGGTAGATAATTCAGAATTGATAAATGGTTTTTCTATCATATCTTTCACCTAGTATAATCATAACACAAAAATTATGGAAAAGAAACATCAAAAAATGCACTTCTTGTTTCCATATAGGCTCCATATAAATCTGGAACAGATCCTTGAATTACTTTTGATCCTAATAAAAGTTCATAAGAAAAAGTTTTGTTTTCCATGGTAATTGGTGTTAAAATCTGATAGGAAATTTGAATATCTAAATAAACTTCTAATAGAGCATTATTAATTCCATAATCTTTCGCTCTAGTTTTGACATTAGAAAATGCTGAGTCAACAAAGTGAACTAAAATGGGAATTTTAGGACCTAAATTAGCTAAAAATACGGAATCACTAACCGCTCCAATGGGAATGAGAAGAAAGATTCCATCGGTTGTTGCCTTGTCATTTTGATTTGTTTTTATTTTTTTTATGTTTTCTTGTAAAATGTTTGTTAATTGATCGGCCAGAGCATAAATACTTTTCATATTATAATCCATTGATAAAATTTCGCCTTCTTGATTCGTATGAACTTTTAAAAGTTGATCCATTGTTTCATTTTCTAATAACATTTGAAAATTACTTGTTATTTCAGAAATATATTGATTCATTTTTGATTCAGCTAGATAGGTTAATTTCGGAGTTGCTTTTTGACTAAACCAAGTAAAGAAAAAAAAGATATTGATAAAAATACATATAAAAATTATTCCTATTGAAATAGAAGTTTTTTTTCGAAAAGAAAACTTTTTGAAAGAATGCATTTTCATAATAAAGTATATGTTTTTAATTTCTTTTTATTTTAGCTTATTAAGTAAGGATTTTCTATTGTTCCAGTTGAGTTTTGAGAAACTAAAATATCTGGTTTTAAGTATAGTGCTGGATAAGTAATATTTGCATAATGTAATTCACTACCATAGATGAAATCAATCGATCCCAATGCTGCATTCCAAATATTTATTACTAATGACCAGTTCCACCCTTTGGCTAAATAGTTATTTGAGCTACAGTTTGCTATATAATTATCATGATTATTAACTGACATTATCGCACTTAAACAATCTGTTCTTGTATTCTCTTTTGTTCCTGTTGTTGCATATCCAAAATCTGATGTATATTTAAGAGCAATTTTACCATACCATGTGTTATTAAATGAGAATTGAAGACTTGCAAAATTATTTCTTTCTTTATTGTACCACTCATAGGTAGATATGTCATAACTGTCCACGCCACCAACATTCCAAGTTATTGTATCTATCATTTCATCAACTTGTTTTAAACCTCGTACATGTCCGTCTTTGCCATCAAAACTACATAAAACACTTTGATTATTTTGACCATTGTAACATATTTGATTTACTTTGTTATTATAATAGTAATCATTCAGTAATGTCATTAAATCGGCTTCATCCCATTTTGCTATACCTTTTCCGTCAAATACATCAGAAAGTGAGGAATCCCAACTGTAGTTTCCAATACTATCATTTCTTATTAGTTTTATTCTTTGACCTTCGGGAGTATTAACTAAACCAATTATTCTCCATAACTCATGATTAAACCACACATAGTTATCTGGATCACTCCCGGCATATCTTAATTCTTCTTTTTTTAAAAGATCTTGTTTTTCTTTTTCTTCTGTATATGTTATTTCTGCATCTGTATGACTTACTTTATATAATCCTGATTCTCCACTATCTTCTTCTTTGATTGGTACTTCTTGTATTGTTTCTATAAAGTTTTCTCCTCTTTCAAAATATAACACACATTTGGTATGAGTATTTAACATTCCTTCTACTGTAATACTTCCATCTTCTCTATGATACCAGGGAATAATATTATCATTTTTCTTTCCTAATTCTCCACAGTAACTTTTTTTTGAATTAAAAACATAATTACTTCCTTTTTGAGGTACTTCTTTACTTAATACTCCATCAACATAAAAAGCAAAATAAACATCTCCAGGATCACTTACATTTCCATTAATAAGATCTTCATTTTCTATGACTTGAAAGCTTGCAAATGTTTTATACAAGAAAACTCCTGTGATTAATAACACACAAGCTATGGTAAATAAAATAATACTTTTTTGATTCTTCTTTTCTTCTTTAAATCTTTGTAATTTCATTTAAAAAATCACCATACCTATTTATGATGATTTTATCAATTACCCCCCCCCCAGAAGTCAATTGACATGTTGGCAATTATTATTTTACTATTGATTTATTTTTCTTATGTATGTTATGATTATTTTAAGGAAGTCATTCGTGGCTAGTGCCTACCACTTCTTATCTTTTTTAGAAGGGAGTGGTTCTTATGAGTAAAAGATTTTTTATTCTACAACTTATGAAATATATCACAATAATTATCTTTTTCATCATGATTTGTATCTTGTCCATTATTTGGACAATTTTCCAAATAAAAAAGGCACTTAATCTTTATTTTTAAAGATTAGATGCCAAACCCAAATTATTGGTAGGCATTAGCAAACGAACACGAATGCCTTCCTTTTTTATTTTATGAAGTTTCCTTCATCTATATACACTTTATCACTTTTTCCTGCTTTTGACAAGAACTACTTTTATTTATTTTTTATAAGTAATTTACAGAAATTTTGTTTCTATTCCTTTAGTACCTGTTATTTTGATTATTTTGTTCTCTAACAGGAAGTCAGTTTTATATTCCCTTTTATCTAAAAATTATATGATAAGGGTATTATCTATCTCTAACGAAATACTTTCACTTCATTAAACACCAAGTTTTATTCCTTTTTTCTTTAAAATTATTTTTCTTAAAAAATCAATTGGTATTACAGAAAAAGCTAATAGTAAGACAAACATTAATTCAAATGGTGTTAGTCCAAATGTTCTAAAAATGGTTCCTCCTTTATAAATAAGGATCATTTGAACAGATGCGATGAATAAAATGGTGATAACAAAAACAACATTCTCTTTTAAGTGGGCGAATAAATTTAAGCGATGAGTACGAGCATTAAAGGCATTACCAATTCCAATAAATATAAATAAAGCAAAATAAGCAGTCATTAAATATTTAAAGTCTTCTCCAGTTCGAATTAAAGTTCTAATCCAGGGAGATTTTAAGAAAAAAATACATAATAAGGCTGAATATAGACCTGTAAAAATGATTTCTGAATACATATATTTATTTAAAATTGGTTCATTTTTTTCTTTTGGGCGTTCATACATTGTTTCTTTTAAGGCTGGTTCATAAGAAAATGCAAGTCCAGCAAAAGTATCCATGATCATATTAATCCATAACATTTGAATGATCGTAATTGGAGTATTTACTCCGATAAAAGGACCAATAATTGATAAAAATAAAGCTACAAAATTACATGTACATTGATAAATTATAAATTTTCGAATGCTTTTAAAAATTGTTCGACCATAAAGAATGGCTTTACTAATTGATAATATATTATTGTCTAATATAATGATATCACTGGCTTCTTTGGCTACTTCGGTCCCACTTCCCATGGCAAAACCTACATTAGCTTTTTTTAAAGCTGGAGCATCATTAACGCCATCTCCTGTCATTCCAACAATTAATTCTTTTCGTTCAGCAATTTTTACTAATTTACTTTTGTCTTGAGGTAACGCTCTAGCAATGACTTTGATTTTAGGAAGAATTTCTTCTAATTCGAATTCAGAATAATGATTCAATTCTTCACTGGTTAATATTAAATCAGATTCATTTTGGATAATTCCTACTTCTTTGGCAATTGTCGTTGCTGTTTCTTTGGCATCTCCTGTTATCATAACGACTTGAATCCCAGCATTTTGAATTAAGCTTACTCCTTCTTTGGCTTCTTTTCGTAGATCATCTTTGATGGCTACCAAACCAAGAAAAGTTAAATTTTCTAATTGTTTATCATGGCTCATTGCTAAAGAAAGGACTCGACATCCTTGTTTGGTTAATTTTTTAATTTTCTCTTCAATTATTTTTTTGGACGTAAATGGTTTTTCTTCACCCGTTTTTAAAATCATGCGTCGACATTTTGGTAAAATTATTTCACTCGCGCCTTTGATGTATGTTCTTATCATTTGGTTTTCTTTTACTGTGATTGAAGAATATTTTTTCTTACTATCAAATAAACTTGTTTCAATAGTTTCTTTGGGAAGTTGACATTTTTTAAAAAAACTTAATAAAGCTCGATCTGTCGAATTTCCGCCAATCATATTTTCTTCACTATAAAACGCTTGATTATTCCATACAATACTTTTTCTTAAAACATCATAGTATTTGGGATACTTCATCATTTCTGATTCTTTTTGGAAAGATAAGGATTCTCCATTCATAATTTCTATTACTTCTAGTTTTCCTTTGGTTAAGGTTCCTGTTTTATCGGTAAATAAAAGATTTAAGGACCCAGCTGTTTCAATTCCAACTAATCTTCTTACAAGAACATTGTCTTTTAACATTCGTTTCATGTTACTTGATAAAACAAGAGTAATCATCATTGGTAATCCTTCCGGAACCGCGACCACGATGATAGTTACAGAAAGAGTTAAGGCGTAAATTAAGTGATCCATCATTACAGGAAAATTGGTTATTGTCGCGATTATTTTTTCTATCTCAAATTGATTTTCAATGACTAAAACCGAAAAAAGATAAGAGAAAGTAACGAAAAAAGCTCCAATATAGCCAATTTTACTGATTGTTTTGGCAAAACCTCTTAATCTTAGCTTGAGAGGACTTAAAGGTTCTTTTTCTTGAACTTCTTTAGCTAAAGCTCCATAAACGGTTTGATCCCCTACTTTTTCTACTTTTAAATAACCAGTTCCTTCATAAACTACAGATCCTCGTAGTAAATTTTGATTGGTAAATGGTGTTTTTTTTTGCTCTTTGGACTCACCGTTTAGTTTTGATTCATCAACGCTTAATGATCCTTCAATTAAAATTCCATCGGCTGGGATAGCATCGCCACTTCCTAGTAAAACAATATCTCCTACAACAATATCTTCTGATTTTATTTCAATTATTTTGCCATTTCGTTTGACTTTTACTAAAATACTTTCTGTTTCTTCTTGTAATTTTTTAAAAGCTTCTTCGCTTCCATATTCACTCATAGAAGAAATAAATGAAGCTAGAAAAATAGCAATTAAGATTCCTAATGTTTCAAACCAATCAAAATTACGAAAAAGAAAAACGACTTTAATGGATAAGGCGACCAATAAAATTTTAATAATCGGATCTCCTAAAGATTCTAAAAGTAATTTCAAAAAGCCTTTTTGTTTTATTTCGGTTAAACGATTACTTCCATATTTTTTTCTTTGTACTTCTACTTCTGCATTGGTTAGTCCGAATTGTTCCATGAATCTCTTCACCTAAAAAAGTATATGAAAGAAATTCTTTTTCTAACACTTGAAAATATTTTCTCATAAAAAAAATACTAGCTATTTGCTAGTACTTTTTATTAGATATGATAAATTTTATTTTTCTTTGTCATAACATATAAACCAACTGCAACGGCAGCTCCACCAATCATGACAGCATATGGTAAGAAAGAACCTGTTTGAGGATTTTCTGAAGTAGTACATTCTTTATTATATTTTTCTTCGTCACATGTTAGACCATCCGCACAGTAATAAGTAGAACCATCTTTTTGACATTTTGGTGTTGTTTCAGCAGTTGTTTGTGTTAAAGTCATTTGACATTTAGCATCATCTTCTGTTTCTTCTTTTACAGTTAAAGTAAGTGTTGCAACTAAAACATTTTGATTTAAAGTTGTAATTCCTCTATTATGATGTAAGGAAATTTTCACCTTTCCATTGGCATCAGATTTACTTATTGTTCCACTCCATCCAGATACTAATTTAATGTTTTCATCAGTTCCTGAGAAAGTAAAGTTTGAATTTTTTAATTCTAACTCAGCATTATAATCAGTAAATGCTCCCCCAACTGTATCTGTTAATTTTACTCCTAAATAAATCTTTGGGGCCTCTCCATCTTTATCGTAAACAAGTTTCACATCTCCATCTTGAGTGGTTTTTGTCATCGTTTGTGTATCTGATCCAAAGATTGTTCCACTTGCAGCATGAACACCTAATGGACTCATTACCATAGAGATAACAAATGCAATTACTACTAATAAAATTCCTTTCTTTTTCATGATATACCTCTTTTCTTTTTTTTATTATGCCTCAATTATATCATAAAAATACAAAAATTCTACATTTTTTGCATTTTTTTACAATAATTTTGTAAAAATATGGTATGATAAAAAGGTAGAATATAAAGAATAGGAAGGTGTCTATGAAAAAAATTATCATTTTTATTCAAAATAATGCCTTACTATTTACTTATAAACAAAATCAAATTGTTCGAGAAGATTTAATGAATACCAATATCATTAGTGATTCTGAATTAGTCTTTAGTGATGATTATATAAAAGAAAATCAAAATTTATTTGTTCCTTTTTTACAGGAGCTTTGTGAAATTAATTTTATTGATACAGTGATTTTTCAAAGTAATTCTTTAGCTCTTTTATTGGTTGATTATTTTAAAAATATACCAATTCGGACCATTAAAATTAAAAGACAAGAAAATACCACTTATGAACTTTGTGAAAAAATGATTTCTTTGAAATCTTTAAAAGAATTTGATTGCTATAGTATTCCAAATTATTTTTTGGAGATGTTAGATAAACATCATATTAAAGTCACTACTCATAGCGAAATTTTTTCAATTTCTTCTTTTATGGTTCAAAATCAGCTTGATCATTATTCGAAAATGTTTTATCAAAAAAAAGTAACTATTTATGGCAAACTTACGGAAGAAGATAAAAATGATATTGAAGCTTTTTTTAAAGTCAATCGTTATTTAAAAGTAATTTCTTTTTTAGAATATCATCGTGCTGATTTAGAATTCCTTTTAAGTACTTTAAAAAGTTTTCATTATCAAAATGTTGCTCTGGAAATTCATGAAAACCTTAGTCAGATTGATGATATTAACTACTTAAAACATCTTAATAAAATGTATCAAGCTTATCAGTTTAAAATTAATCTTGTTTATTCTGAAGAATATTTATCAAATAATTTTATGAAACAAGTCATTATTAATACTCTTCGTTTGTGTAGTTTTGTTTTAATTTGTTTTTTGATTGGAATTGTGGTTTCTGTTTCTTTGCAAAATTATTATGCTATGCAAGAAGTTAGTGTGATTCAAGAAAATGTTAAAAATGTGATTGATGAGGGAAACGAAGTTGAAGTTCCTGCAGAAAAAACTGAAGGTTTTGTTATTAAAAATAAATATATTGCTTCTTTATTGACAATTAATCCTGATATTGTTGGTTATTTAAAAGTTAATAATACTAATGTTGATTATCCTGTTGTCATTAGTAAAGATAATAAGTATTATCTTAAGAAAAATCTTTATCAAGAAGATGATCGAAATGGTTGGATTTTTATGGATTTTCGAAATTCTGATAAGTATTTAAATGATAATACCATTATTTATGGACATAATATGTATTATAGTGGCGTGATGTTTGGAACTCTTCATAAAGTTTTAAATGCTTCTTGGTATAATAACCCTGAAAATTTAGTGATTTCTTTTAATACCATGTATGAAACGATGAATTGGCAAATTTATTCTATTTATACGATTCCTAAAACAAGTGATTATTTAAAAGTGTCTTTTGATACTCCCCAGTTAAAAGAAGAATATATTACTATGACGAAAAATAGAAGTATTAAAGATTTTGGAGTAGATGTTACTTCTTCTGATAAACTTCTTACTCTTTCTACATGCACAGGAAATAATGATCGTTTGGTGATTCATGCTAAACTTCTTTTCGATACGGCTTCATCAACTCTAGATTCGTCTGATACCTAGAATTATGAGGATTTTTTTCAATTGCTTTTTGGACATACTCAACAGCTTCTTGATAATGTTTCGTATAAAAAGATGTTAAAGAGAGCAAATCGTAAAATTCATCATTCCAAGCAAATTCTTCATGAATATAGGTTTTAGGATCTGTTGTGATTTGAAGAGCTTGTTTTAAAACTGGATAGGCTTTTTCATATTCATTTTCGGAAAAATAAAATTGCCCAAGTTCAACATAGGCTTCTCTTAAATATGGAGCTTCTTTGGTTGCGTTTCTAAACCATAATTCGGCTTCTTCTAGATATCCCTTTTGGTAGTAGGCTCTTGCTAAAAAACGCATCGATGCTGCTCTTTCATCTTTCCAAGTAGCATTTTGACAATTTAAATGTTGATGTAATGTTTCAATACATTGATCCCACTTTTGATAAAACATGTATTCTCTTCCTAAATAATGCAAATTACGATCATTATTTGGATCTTCTTTGACACTTAATTCTAATAAAGGTAAATAAGATCCACGTGATTTTGATGTGTCAGGATAATGTTTTAAAACAATTTTGGTTGTTGCTACTTTTTCTTTTTGATTCGTTATTAAAATTTCATGAACAGGATATTTCCAACGATAGTTTTTTCGAGTATGAATTTTATCAGCATAGAAACTCAAAACTGGAGTATCATCACTTTTTAATTTCCAATGATATAAGTATTTCATTCGGGTTGGTTTTTTCTTTTGCCAATCTTTTTCTAGTTGTTTTCGCCATCCTTTTTCAAAAATTTCATCTAAATCTGTACAAACACAGATATCAGTATCCATTGGAACTAAATCTAAAGAAACATTTCTAGCGACATCAAAACGCCAAGGATTGATTTTTCTTTGATAAACGGATACATTTCTTTTTTGTAATTTTTCTACGGTATTATCTTTTGACCCTGTATCTAAAACAATGATTTGATCGGCTTCTTGCATTGAATCAACCCAACGATCAACAAATTTTGATTCATTTTTGGAAATAGCATATACCACTATTTTCAATTTTTTCATACTTTCCACCTCTTTATATTTTATGTCAAAAAAAAAGCTTGTTTTCTCACAAGCTAATCTATGTAACAGCTATCTCCATTATTTGTATAGATTTCTTCAATTTCATATTCAGGTATTGGGAATGGTGAAATATTATAAGTACTTTCCAAATCAGCAGTTTCTAAATCTATAGTTATTTCAATGGTGTACTCATCTTCATCAGTCCAAATATTTCCTGTATCTCCATTAAAAGTATCATCTTCTATTGTTTCGATTGCAGCAAGGTAATCTTCTTCTTCGCTAAAAGAATAAGTAATGATTTTTTTAGCACTTACATATTCTCCATAAATATTGATTCCATAACGGTATGAAATATTGATATTTGCATTTTCATAAGTAATATTTGAATTTGTTTCTTCACAGGCTAGATAATGATCAGGAGCATCTTCTGAAACTTCTAAGTTTCCTTCTACTCTTGTTTCATTTTCAAAATCATCAGTTACGATAATTGTTACTTTATATTTTCCTTCTTTAGAAGTATCAATTTCTTCCTCTTCAAAAATTGCTGAGTAATCAGATGCATCTTCAACATTCTCAATAAAGTCTTCTACTTCGACATTTGCATTTGGCATGACTAAAACATCACGAAGAGTAACAACTGGAGGAGTCGTATCAGTTACTGTAACTTGTTGATTATCTAATGTATTTTTTCCACAAATAACAGAATATTGATAGTTTCCTGCTGTAGTAGGATCTAAATCAGTTTCTACGCTGCAATTTGATACATTGATTCCCGAAATTTTAGCAAAAATTTCAGGATCTTCCAAATCGAATTCTTCTCCCAACTCAACATTTGTTAAAAGAGGTGTAATTGAAACTTTTGGAGCTTTGCTTTTTGATGTACTCAAAAAATACCATACTCCAAACCCAACGGCTGCGATTAAGACAATTACTAATACAATAAGAAGGGTTTTATTTGGTTTCTTTTTCTCTTCTTTTGGATTTTCATTTGGCATGACTGGAGGAGTTGGAATTCCACCCATCATTGAAGGATTCATGTTTGGATTCATTGCGCCACCCATTCCATCATTTCCAGGCATTGGAGGTGCTCCTACTTGAGGCATTGCGCCGCCAGGATTTAAAACTGTTTGAGAATTTAATGGAGAGCCCATTAAAGGTTCAGTCACTTCTGGTTGAGGTGGCGGTGGTGCTTGAACGACCGTTCCTTCTGGTTGTAAATTCACTGGAGAAGGATTTCCATTATTTGGAGGCGCTGGAATTGGTTCTGGTTGAGGAACTGGTTGTGGTGCAACTGGTGGAGCTGGCATAACCTCTGGAGCTGGTGACGGTGGTGTTGGTGGCGTTGGAGGAGATACGGGCTCAGTACTTGGTGGGGCTGGTATCTCACTTGCAGGAACTGGTCCTGGTTGAGGAACCTCAGGTACCGGATTTACAGGAGGTACCGGATTCATATTTGGATTTGGATTTGGATTTAAATTTTGATTTTCATTATTCATAACTCTACCCTCTTATTCTACAATATATTCCTATTATACTAATTTTTTCCCTAAAGTGCAATCTTTTTTTCGATTCGAAAAAAAAATGAGATTTCACTCATCTTTTTTTTAAGCATTACTCGGGAATTTATCAGTTTTAAATCAATAAATCTCTGCAAACCATTATAAAATGGTTATTTTTTTGTCAAATTTTTG